>DGDD01000204.1 GCA_002385265.1 Chitinophagaceae bacterium UBA3961 | reverse complement strand
TACCTGTGAGTATGGTGAGCTATGGTGGCAGTAAACACAACGTAACCATTTTGGTGCCTTCTGCTAATAAAACGCAAACTTTACAATTATTGAATAAAGGATTGTTTGGGTTAGAATAACTATTGAAAGCATAGATAAAAAAAGAGTGGAGTTCAACTCCACTCTTTTTCGTTTATATCGTTCCTTCTAAAAATTGATTGTGAATATAGTCGACCACAGAAGGTAGTTGGCCGGTTTGTTCAAAAACTTTCATTTGTCGATCGGCGCCGGTACCGTTCTCCAGCATTTTTTGAACGTATTGAACAGCATGTCGGCTACCCAAAGGATCTACTACATCATCAATGAAGTCGAGGAGTTCATAAATCAACACTCTTGTATTGGCTTCTTCTTCTTTACCAAAATCAATCATTCTGCCATCGATTCCATATCTACTTGCCCGCCATTTGTTTTCGTTGATTAGTGCGCGAGAGTACTGAATGAAATTGAGGTTTTGTTGGCGTAATTTGTAAATTTTGGCACACACACCCTGAAACAAGGCTGCAATAGCAATGGTTTCAGGCACCGTCATTGGAACATCGCAGATTCTGAATTCAACAGTGTTAAAGAAAGGATGTACCCGCAAATCCCACCAAATTTTCTTCGCATTGTCGATACAATTGGTCTTTACCAAAAGCTTAATATAGTTATCGTACGCTTCAATGCTTTCAAATGATTCAGGAATACCGGTTCTCGGGAACTTGTCAAATACTTTTGTACGAAAAGATTTGTAACCGGTTTTTCTGCCTTCCCAAAAAGGAGAATTGGTGCTCAATGCATAGATATGGGGTAGAAAATAGCGCGTGCTATTCGCAATATGATTGGCCATTTCTCTATTTTCCATTCCCACGTGTACATGCAATCCAAAAATCAAATTGCTTCTAGCGGCTTCTTGTAGCTCGTTTACAATTTCATTGTAACGAACGTGGTCGGTAATGAGTTGGCTTTCCCAATGACTGAAAGGGTGTGTTCCTGAAGCGCCTACCCATAGGCCAAGATCTCCTGCAATGTGAGAAATGGTTTTACGAAGTGTAGAAACATCTTTATAGGCTTCATCAATGTTCTGACAAATATCAGTACCCACTTCTACAACGGCTTGGTGCATTTCAGCTTTCACTTTGTCTTTGATTACTTTCTGCCCTTCCGTTACAATTCTTTGTTCGTGACTTTTCAATTCACGTGTGGTAGGATCGAGTACCATGTACTCTTCTTCTACACCTAGCGTGAAATGTTTGTAGTTTATGCTTCCCATATAGTGCAAGTAGGTGAATGCTTGCGCATTCACAGGATAAGTATTGGTATTTAAATTAATGGTTGTTTGGCGGCACCACGCTTTATGTATTCACCCCAAGTAAGATTGTCTCTTCCGGGTTCCTGGTGTTGCGCTCTTTCAATGGCATAGTTTGCGGCTGTTTCAACCACCCAATTGAAATTTTCTTCACCCACACTGTTGCGGTCGGCATCCGGTGCAGGGTTACAGAAATCGATGGCATAGGGAACCCCGTCTCTTATAGCCAATTCCACTGTATTGAAATCGTATCCTAGGTATTTGTTGATTCGAAGTACAATATCTTCCATCAGTTTCAAGCGTTCTGGGCTTGGTGTGAAATCACTCACATAACGCAAATGATGCGGATTTCTGGGTTCATAGGGCATGATCCGAACATGTTTGCCACCAATGCAGTAACAACGGTAATACTCGTCGAATATGATTTCTTCTTGAAGCAACATTACCAATTGTCCGGTTTCGCCGTGCTTTTGGAAGAAGTCTTCCATGTTCGTTAACTTATAAACGTTCTTCCATCCGCCTCCGGCAAATGGTTTCATGTAAGCAGGAAATCCTACATAGTTGAAGATACCTTCCCAATCGAGTGGATACGAAAGATTGCTGAATGATTCCTCGGAAGTATCATCCGGAAGATCGCGAGAGGGAAGGATCACTGTTTTAGGAACCGGTACGCCAATTTTTACTGCTAAACAGTTATTGAAGAATTTTTCATCGGCACTCCACCAAAATGGATTGTTGATGACTGCAGTACCGCAGATAGCCGCATCCTTTAAAAATGCACGATAGAAAGGAACGTCTTGTGAAATTCGATCAATGATCACCGCATAATCTCCGGCATCTCCTTGTATTACTTTATCAATTCTAACTGCTTCAGCAGAAATTCCTTCAATTTTTTTGCTATTGATTCG
This sequence comes from Chitinophagaceae bacterium UBA3961, assembly GCA_002385265.1. Classification (GTDB taxonomy): domain Bacteria; phylum Bacteroidota; class Bacteroidia; order Chitinophagales; family Chitinophagaceae; genus Endoryza; species Endoryza foliicola. The sequence goes on along the minus strand of DGDD01000204.1, from coordinate 1,432 downwards.
CTCAATTAACGCATTGGGAAATGAGCGTTCTTTACCGAAAAGCACTCCAATTTTTTTCATCTGCAGTAATTTTAAGAATAAGAATAGTAGGCTTTTGCCTCTATCCAAATATATCTTTTAGCCGCCTAAAAAACAAAAGATTGTTTTCGGTTTGAATCCTGTTTCTTTGCCAAAAATATCGCCCGTTTCAGCTATGTTAGTTGCCCAGTTACCCCATGTGAAAGTGGAGACTTTTACGCTTCATTCTACCCATTTAAACCGAGAAGTTCAGGTAGACCTCTATATGCCCCGATTTGACCTTAATTTGGCCAGTATGGTGATTTTTAATGACGGTCAAGATCTAGTAACCATGCATTTTGAAGAGATTTTGGAGGGTTTATACGATCGTCTCCAACTACAACCACTTGTTTGCGTAGGCGTTCATTGCGGTCCGGAAAGAATTCAAGAATATGGTATGACTGTAGGTCCCGATTTTAAAGGAAGGGGGGCGAAAGCAGGCGAGTACCAACATTTCTTATTGGAGGAATTGCTCCCCGAAATTTATCGCCATTATTTAGAAGGGATCACTGTAAAGGAAACTGCGATTGGAGGGTTCTCTCTAGGTGGTCTTAACGCCCTAGATTTAGCATGGAACAATCCCGACCTATTCAAAAAAGTAGGCGTATTTTCCGGTTCACTTTGGTGGCGATCAAAAGATAAAACCGACCGCGAGTTTAATGAAAATAGCTCTCGAATGATGCATCAGCAAATTCGAAATTCCTCAAAAAAACAAGGGCTCCGCTTCTTTTTCGAATGCGGTGAACTCGATGAAAAAGAAGACCGGAACAATAATGGTGTGATCGACAGTATTGACGATACCATCGACCTCTTACGTGAACTTTTGAAAAAGGGCTATCTAGAGGGCCCGGATTTCAGCTATCTCCAACTACCCGATGGAAAACACGATGTACCTACTTGGGCAAGGTCATTGCCGTTTTTTTTGAGATGGGGATGGGGGAGATGAGGAAGAGAGGAGACGAGGAAGTGAGGAAATGAGGAAGAGAGGAGACGGGACAGCCTCTAATTAATAATTTTTTTTTGGGGGTGAGAATTAGTTGATGAAATACAGCAATTGAACCATCCCTTTTACAAGAAAAACCTCCGAGCCTCCGAGCCTTCGTGGTTCCGCATCCCCCCGCGGAGCGGCTTTGCGTTCTTAAGTAAACGACTCTTCGAAAATCAATCTCTCCAAAACTTAAAGTAACCCCAACCACTCCAACCACCATTCATTTGCGTTAAAATACATTCACCGCAGAGTGCGCCAAGACCGCGAAGGAGTCGCGAAGTTTTTTGAACCGCAGCGGCGCAGCGATCGCGGCGGTTTCGCAGCGCCTCTGTTCTTTCTCTGTATTTCCTCGTTCTTCTTATCCTCGTTTCCTCTCTCCTGTATTCC
>DGDD01000203.1 GCA_002385265.1 Chitinophagaceae bacterium UBA3961 | reverse complement strand
ATGCCCAAAGGATATTTTCTTGACTGGAGCGGACAATGGGAAAATCAACTCAGGGCAAACAAAACGCTGAAGATTATAATGCCAATTGTGCTGGTAATAATTTTCCTGGTATTATACTTTACTTATCATTCAATGAAGGAAGCATTAATGTCAATGATAACGGTTCCATTTGCATTGATTGGCGGTGTGTATGCAGTATATTTTTATGGTGTGAATTTATCTGTAGCTGTAGCGGTAGGTTTTATTGCATTATTTGGTATGGCAATAGAAACCGTTATGCTGATGACTATTTACCTGAATCTATCAATGAAGAACATGGTTGCAGAACATGGCAATTCAAAAGAATCAATAACACCAGCCTTATTACGAGACTATGTTATCAAAGGAGCAACACAAAGGCTTCGTCCTTTTATGATGACGGTTTCTGTTTCACTTTTCGGATTAATTCCTATTCTGTGGGCAAGTGGCGCAGGCAGTGATGTAATGCTTGCTATCACCATTCCTTTAATTGGCGGTACTATATCTGCCACTATTTATGTAATGCTGGTTACACCAATAGTTTTTGAGATAATAAAAGAAAGGGAACTTAAAAAGCACGGAGCTGTGGAATTAATTGATGCATCCGAATAAAAAATTAACTATGTCATTCTATAAACAAAATATAAACGAGTTACTGGCACAATTTAAAACTGATGCATCATCTGGTTTATCAGACGAATTTGCAGCGCAGCAGTTCAGTGCAATTGGCCCCAATAAAATATCTGGCACCGCTTCCCGAAAATGGTGGAAAATAATGCTGTCTCAATTCAATAACCTGCTGGTGATTCTTTTAATTGTTGCCAGTTTACTTTCCTTCCAGTTGGGTTCATATCGTGATGGCATTGTACTGGCTATTATTGTGGTAGTAAATGCATTGATTGGCTTTTACCAGGATTGGAAATCGGAAAACATTTTACAGTCACTAAAGAATTTAATCACTGAAAAATGTAATGTTATACGCAATGGAAAATCCCGTGAAATACCTGTTGAGGATATTGTACCCGGAGATGTTATCATCATTAATGAGGGAGATGGTATTGCAGCCGATATGCGTCTGCTGGAAAGCCATTCATTATATGTAAATGAATTTATTCTTACCGGCGAATCTCAGGCAAGTGAGAAAAACCATACAGCAACACTAAAAGATGAAGCCTCGATTGCGGAGCAAGGAAATATGATTTTCATGGGAACGACCGCAGCAAAGGGTCAGGCAAAAGGATTGGTTGTTGGAACCGGAATGCAAACAGAACTGGGTAGAATTGCTGGCAAATCACAACAAATAAAACAGGACATATCTCCATTGCAAAAAGAGATAAATATTGTAGCAAAAAAAATTACCATCATTACGCTTTTCCTGGGTGTTGCACTGTTTGCATTCAGTATGGCACAGGGGGAGAAACTTACAGCAGCTCTTGTATTTGCCATCAGCGTTGCAGCAGCAATGGTACCGGAGGGCTTGCCTGCACAAATTTCTATTGCTTTGGCTTTAGGTGTTCGCAGGCTGGCAAAAAAGAAAGCAGTAGTAAAGCAATTATCATCTGTTGAAGCATTGGGCAGCTCAACAGTTATTGCTTCTGATAAAACAGGGACAATTACAAAAAATGAAATGTCTATTAATAATTGTGTATTTAATGGGCGGCCATTTACCATTACCGGAACAGGTTATGCCCCCGAAGGACAGGTTCTCAGCCACACCTTAGAGCCACTCAAAAAGGAACAACTTGATGAAAATAAATTTTTCTTTATTGCCGGATACCTTTCTTCCACTTCGTCTGTAAACCCACCCGATGAATTTCATACCACCTGGTATGGCATTGGCGACCCGACGGAATGTGCCTTCTGCACCCTCGCTATGAAAAGTGGATATGAACTTACATCACTGGAAAAAGAATATCCACGTTTGCAACTTTTCCCATTTGATTCAGTGAGAAAACGAGTGTCGGTGATTCGGAACAATGACGGCAAGTATTTTTCCTTTATAAAGGGTTCTATTGAAAGTATTTTGGAAGTAAGCGATAAACAAATTATTCATGGACAAATTAAACCAATTACGGATGAGGAAAAGCAAGCATTACTACAGCATTCAGAATTGTTTGCATCAGAATCATTGCGGGTAATTGCCATTGCATATAAAGATTTGGATAAGTCTGAAGCAGATAAATACACCATTGAAGAAAGTGAAAGCAATCTTGTATTTGCAGGATTTGTCACCATGTTTGACCCTCCAAGGGATGAAGTACCGCAGGCTGTGCAGGATGCATTTAATGCACATATCCGCATTTTCATTATAACCGGAGATAATGAAATTACAGCCCGTGCTATTGCAAAAAATATAGGCCTTTCCAACCCTGATAATTCATTGCCGGAAGTTATTACACAAAAAAGGCTGGCTACCATGAATGACCAGGATATTAAAAAAGCATTGCTTCAGCGAACAGTGGTATTTTCCCGTGTATCTCCGGATGATAAATTAAAAATTGTAACCCTGCTGAAAGAAATGGGTGAAGTGGTGGCCGTAACCGGTGACGGCGTTAATGATACATTGAGTTTAAAGAAAGCTGATATAGGCGTAGCGATGGGACAGAATGGTTCTAAAGTAGCACAGGAAGCTGCTGCAATGGTGTTGCTGGATGATAACTTCTCCACCATTGTAAAAGCGATTAAAGAAGGAAGGACTATTTTCAATAACATACGGAAAAACGTAATTGCCACACTGGCATCAAACACAGCCGAACTGGTTTGTGTTCTCTATGGCTTTATTGGTGTTTATTTTAACCAGCCAATAGCCATTCTTGCCATTCATATTTTGTTGATTGATTTAATTGGCGAAATGCTTCCGTTGCTGATGCTCACTTTTGACCAGGCAGATAAAAGCATTATGAAAGCACCCCCACGTAAAAAAGGACAATTGCTCAATCGCTCTTTATTATTACAGGTTCTGGGCTCAGGCATAGTAAGGGGTCTATTGGCAGTTACCGTTTTTAATTTTGTTTTTATTTATCACAAAGGTGAGGCAGACCAGCATGCAACGGCCGTCACAGGAACCTTTATTACCATCATACTTACGCAGTTCATCAATATCTTTTGTATCCGCACAAAAGAGAGTGTATTTGGCAGCTTCCTTTTTTCCAATCCAAATCTTATCTGGGGCATGCTGCTTTCATTACTTGCAATGTTTACTATCATTTATACACCTTTCTTTAATCTTTACCTGCATACTGGTCCGTTAACTGTAAGAGATTGGGTTTTCCCGGTTGCCGCCAGCTTTATTTACTTAACAGGTTTTGAAAGTATAAAATGGAGTAAAAGAAAGTTAGAAATACTGGCCACCAACAGGAAATTGGACGAGCAAATTTCAAATGATGGATATTCTTAAAACAAAAATGAAAATCATATAGCTATCAGCAGTATAAAAATACTTTCAAAAAATAAATTGAATATAAATTATAAAATGGTACAAAAACTCATAGAAATAGCATTAAGAAACCGGATGATAATTCTACTGGCAGCAGCAGTATTATTTGTTTGGGGTATTTATTCTGTTAAAAGAAATCCTATTGACGCTATTCCCGATTTATCCGAAAACCAGGTTATTGTATTTACTGAATGGATGGGGCGAAGCCCTCAATTAATGGAAGACCAGATTACATATCCCCTTGTATCTAACCTGCAGGGCATCCCCCGTATAAAAAATATAAGAGGTACTTCAATGTTCGGGATGAGTTTTGTGTATGTGATTTTTGAAGATGATGTTGATATCTACTGGGCCCGTACCCGGGTACTGGAAAGATTAAACTATGCCCAGCGTTTACTGCCTCAGGGCGTAACCCCTTCCCTGGGCCCTGATGGGACGGGTGTAGGTCATGTTTTCTGGTACCATCTTGAGGCCCCTAAGTTAGATTTAGGAGAACAGCGGGCCTTACAGGACTGGTATGTAAAGTTTGCCCTGCAAACAGTTAAAGGTGTGGCCGAAGTTGCTTCCTTTGGCGGGTTTGAAAAACAATATCAGATTGTACTTGACCCTGTGAAGCTGCAATTCTATAACGTATCGCTGATGGATATAATGAACAAAGTAAAGGCTAATAATAATGACGTGGGCGGAAGAAAATTTGAAATGAGCGATATGGCTTATGTAATTCGTGGCTTAGGATATATAAAGAGTAAAGAGGATGTGGAAAATATTTCAGTAGCCCAGTACAATGGCATACCTGTAAGAATTAAAGATGTTGGCACGGTACAAATGGGAGGTGATTTGCGGCTGGGTATTTTCGACCAGAATGGAGAAGGTGAAGTAGTAGGTGGAATTGTAGTGATGCGGTACGGCGAAAATGCCGATGAAGTAATAAAAGCTGTAAAAGTAAAGATGAAAGAAGTAGAAAAAGGATTGCCTGAAGGAGTAAGTTTTAAAGTGTCATATGACCGGAGTGGTTTAATTGAAGCTGCCATTGAAAATGTGAAAGGAAAACTTACAGAAGAAATGATTGTGGTATCGCTGGTTGTAATCATATTTCTGTTTCACTGGCGAAGCGCTTTAAGTATCATTATTCAAATACCAATAACACTGGCTATCAGTTTTATTTTACTGGATGTTTTTGGGTTATCATCAAACCTGATGTCTTTAACAGGTATTGCTTTGGCTATTGGTGTAATAGTAGACAACGGAATTATTATGTCGGAGAATAGTTATCGCCAGCTTTCTGAATGGCAAAACAGTGAACACCCTGAAAAAATATAATAGTATGAATTTCATCAAAAAATTAAAAGAACGCTTTAGGAAAACAAGCAAACCCTCTTACCGAAAAGTGCCGGAAGATATAAGAATGTCAATTATAGAACGTGCCTGTAAACAGGTATCGAGGGGTGTATTTTTTTCTACTGTTATAATTGTTGCTTCTTTTCTGCCGGTATTTCTTTTAACCGGACAGGAAGGAAAACTATTTCATCCACTGGCTTATACAAAAACTTTTATTCTGGCAGTAGATGCGATATTAGTTGTAACACTCGCCCCGGTACTTATTTCATTTTTTATGAAGGGGAGATTTTTACCGGACAATGCAAACCCTGTAAACCGGATACTTGAAAAAATTTACGAGCCCGTTATCAGGGCCTGTATTAAACGAAGGTGGATAACCCTGGGTGCTAATATTGCAGCACTGCTAATTAGTATCCCTTTGGTAATGAGTCTTGGTCGTGAGTTTATGCCTCCTTTAGACGAAGGCTCTCTTTTGTTTATGCCTGTGACCATGCCTGATGTTTCTAATTCTGAAGTAAAAAGAATATTGCAGGTGCAGGATAAAATCATTAAAACAGTGCCTGAAGTGGCCCATGTAATGGGTAAAGCAGGCAGGGCAAATACTGCTACTGATAATTCACCCATTAGCATGGTGGAAACAATTATTATGCTTAAACCAAAAAAAGAGTGGAGAAAAGGATTAACTAAAAATGATATTATAAATGAGCTAAACTCAAAGCTTCAAATACCCGGAATTACAAATGGCTGGACACAACCCATCATAAACCGTATCAATATGCTTTCAACGGGTATCCGTACAGACGTAGGTGTGAAAGTATATGGCCAAAACCTGGATACTATTTATGCTTTTGCGCAACAAATTAAAAAAGCATTAGATGGGACACCCGGTGTAAAAGATTTATACGTTGAACCTATTACTGGCGGCAAGTATATTGACATTGCTGTTAAGCGGGAAGAAATTGGACGTTACGGTTTAAGTATTGATGATGTAAATGCGGTAGTAGAAACAGCACTGGGTGGAATGCGCCTTACCACCACTATTGAAGGACGTCGGCGTTTTTCAGTTAACTCCCGTTTTGCACAGGATTTTCGTAATAATATCAAGGCGCTAAAAAGATTGCAGGTGCAAACAATGAACTATGGCCCCATACCATTGGAGGCTGTTGCCAATATTCAAATAAACGAAGGGCCGCCTATGATAAATTCTGAAAATGCTATGCTGCGTGGCACTGTACTATTTAATGTAAGAGAGAGGGATTTAGGCAGCACCGTAAAGGAAGCACAAGAAAGACTGAATAAAATGATTAGTAAAATGCCCAAAGGATATTTTCTTGAGTGGAGTGGCCAGTATGAAAATTTAATCCGGGGAGAAAAAACATTAAAAATGATTTTACCGGTTGTGCTGGTTATTATTTTTATGTGCATGTATTTTGCTTTTCATTCTGCAAGAGAAGCATTCTTTAGTCTTATTTCTATTCCTTTTGCGTTAATTGGTGGAGCTTATTTCGTTTATTTCTGGGGAGTGAACCTTTCCGTTGCTGTCTCCGTTGGCTTTATAGCCTTATTTGGGTTGGCAGTGGAAACAGGGATAGTAATGGTTATTTACCTGAATGATGCAATGCAGCAATTAGTTGCTAAAAAAGGAAATTCCCGGGATACAATTACCAGAGCTGATTTAAAAGAATATGTAATATCGGGTGCTGCCAAAAGACTAAGACCAAAACTGATGACCGTGAGTGTATCGTTATTTGGTTTGGTTCCTATACTGTGGAGTACTGGTGTGGGTAGTGATGTAATGATTCCAATTGTATTACCGATGATTGGTGGCGTATTGACCTCTTCTACGCATATTCTTTTGGTAACACCATTGATATTTTTAATGCAAAAGGAATATGAATTGAGAAAGCATGGAAAAATAGAAGTAATGGAAACACATCATTAAAACGTTGAGATATGAAACTAAATATAAAATATTATAGTAAGGAATTTGTTATTGCAGGTATTATCCTGTTATTAATTGCAGGTTGCAGCCAAAAGATTTATAAGGATATACAAAGTAGCTATGACAAGTCTGCAGATTTTAAACAGTACAAAACTTTTGCCTGGTTGCCAGATAAAGATTCCAGCGATGCAAGAACCATTTTTGGTATGATGCGGAATAATACCGTAAACTATTTTACTCATTGCATGGGCGAAAGAGGCTACAAAGCAAATACAGAGAACCCTGATGTTTTACTGGAACTGATAATTAAAAGTGAAACAAAAGAAAAGGAAGACCCGACACTTCCCAAGCCCTTCAGCACAACAACGGTTACCACTTATGCAAACCCCTACCTGCACCCATTATCCAATCCTTTTAAGTACAATAAACCTTTTACTTACAAATATTTCAATTATCCCCCGGAAAGACAATTACCCAAAGAAACTTATCTGAAGAACTCAATTACACTGAATGTAATTGACAGGGTAAATCAAAAAGTTGTGTGGACGGGAACAGCTAAAGCGGACTTATATGATACTACTTATTTGCAGATGAATCTGCACCCCGTGGTATATGATATACTGGAACAATACCCGGTAAAGCCTTATTATAAACATCGCAATGAAACAGAAAAATAGAAAATACTAATGACTAAGGGTAAGCAAATATTAATCAGTAAACACAGTGGCGAACAGGAACCCTTTAATGCAGAAAAGTTAATGCATGCTTTAAGTAAAGCAGGTGCAAATGAAAATCTGGCTACCAATATTCTCATCGATGTTGAAAGCAGGCTTTATGATGGAATCCCGACTAAAAAAATTTACAAAATGGCGATGAGTAAATTAAAAAGCCGTTCAAAACCGATGGCAGCAAGATTTCATTTAAAACAGGCAATAATGGAATTGGGGCCATCCGGATTCCCTTTTGAAAATTTTATTGCCGCTTTGTTGAAAGAGCAAGGTTATGCCGTACAGATAGGTGTTACAGTACAGGGTAAATGTGTAAAGCATGAAGTAGATGTAATTGCAGAAAAGGACAACCAGCATTTTATGATTGAATGTAAATACCACAATCAGCCAGGGAATGTAACAAACGTAAAAATTCCGCTCTACATACATTCCCGGTTTAGGGATGTTGAAGAACAATGGAAGCAAATACCAGGGCATGGTATGAAATTCCACCAGGGCTGGGTGGTTACCAATACAAGATTAACAACAGATGCGATTCAATATGGCTCATGTGCTTGTCTGCATCTGTGGTCGTGGGATTACCCCTTTGGTAAGGGATTAAAAGATATTATTGATGAAACAGGTTTGTATCCCCTAACCTGTCTTACCACATTAAGTGTACATGAAAAAAATGAATTATTAAATAGGCATATCGTAATGTGTAAAGAACTCTGTCACAATCCGCAATTATTATCACAAATCGGTATTAAAGGCGATAGAGCTGATAGGATTATCAGGGAAGGTAATGAATTATGTCATTCACTCATCCAAAAAAAACTTCACTAATGTATCAGTCAGATAATTTATAATTATTAAAAAGATAAAAAATCAATTCAAAATGAAAACGAAATATTATTCCCCGATTTTTTTTGCTCTTATTCTGTTTGCTTTAATCTCATGCAATTCAGATAGTAAGAGCTCAGCAAAAAATACTTTTAATACGGTAATATTTTCCGACTCTGGCATCACAAAACTTCCAAACAATGAAGTGTGTATGGTTAACAACAGATTTATGAACTCTGTTCAGATTGCAGTTCCATTAAATAATAAAATATACTACGGCTGCTGCGAAGGATGTGTAAAAATGTTGAATGAAGATTCTACTTCCCGGTTTACATCTGACCCACTTTCCGGGGAACAGGTTGATAAAGCAATAGCTTTTATAATTGGTAAGCCAGGCTCTAAGGAAGATGTATTGTATTTTAAATCAGAAACAAATGCAAAGGAATATTTCGACAAACATTTTAAACAAAGCCATAGTTCAAAAGCAAATTAGTAACGGCATGTTATAGTATTATCAGTACAGACAGTCATAGCATTAAATAAATTTAAAATGGATACGGTAATATACAGTACACATAAGTTTGAAAAGGAGTATCTGCTAAAAGCAAATGACAGTAAACACAATCTCAGGTTATTGGATGTTCCATTAACAAGTGAAACAGCTTATCTGGCAAAAGGCGCTAAAGCCGTATCCATATTTGTAAATGATGATGCGTCTGCTCCTGTAATAGAAAAGCTAAGTGAAGCAGGCATAAGATTTCTTGTACTTCGCTCTGCCGGGTACAATCATGTTAATCTTGAAAAGGCAAAACAATTAGGCTTCCGTACTGCAAGAGTGCCTGCTTATTCTCCCTATGCAGTAGCAGAACATACGGTAGCATTAATGCTGGCATTAAACCGTAAACTTATCCGTGCC
>DGDD01000223.1 GCA_002385265.1 Chitinophagaceae bacterium UBA3961 | reverse complement strand
CCCTGTCACGTCTCGTCTGAGACGAGAGGGTTCGAGCTAACAGTTCAACGGTTATTGATGCTTCAACTAGCAAATAGAGGACTGCTGGCGACTACCAATTGAAATATCTGTGATTTTCTTCCTTAAAATCAGTAGCATAAAGTATTAATGTCGAAAATTTGACAATTTTTCACCATTTAAACCTGATGATATACTTTGAATCGACATTAAATATTATTTATGTCGAAAATAATAATTAAATTCAACATCAAATAAGAGAAATGTCGAACGATTTGACTTGACCTTTCGATTATGTAGAAAAAGTAAACAAATTTCAACATCATGGCCTACAATAAGAATACTCCCTTCAACGACTTGCCAGCCTTGCCGCCTCAGGATTTCATTGAGTCCCCAGAAATTTTAAGGCACCTCGCCAAGGCTGCTAGGCATTTGGGGGAATTAAATGGCCTTTGCACCTCTCTCCCTGACCCACAGCTATTGATCAATACAATTATCCTTCAGGAAAGTAAAGACAGTTCGGCTATTGAAAACATTGTGACTACTCAGGATGAACTTTATAAGGCTGCCAGTGAAGAGAATACAGCCAGTCATGCTGCTAAAGAGGTTCTAAGTTACCGGGAAGCCCTGTATGTAGGGTTAGAGAAAATGAACAGCCAAAAGAACCTGCTGCTCACTAATACAATGATTGAAATTGTACAAACCATCAAACGGAATAAATCGGGCATTCGAACGGCTCCCGGAACAGCCTTGAAAAATGCAATAAACGGGGAAGTGATTTACACACCACCCTGCTGTGAAGAGGTTTTGAGGGAAAAGCTTACTTCGTTGGAACAATTTATCAATAATCCGGATAGCTCGCCTCTAGACCCCTTGATCAAAATGGCTTTTATCCATTATCAGTTTGAGGCTATCCATCCTTTTGCAGATGGCAATGGCAGAACTGGCAGAATTGTAAATGCGCTATACTTGGTGCAACAAGAGCTGTTAACGCAACCGGTACTTTACCTCAGTTCCTACATTGTAAAATATAAAACAGAGTACTATCAATTATTACGTAGCGTAACAGAACAGCAAAACTGGCACGATTGGGTAATGTATATCCTGACAGCTTTAATTGAAACGGCACAGCTTACAACTAAGAAAATAAGGGCTATGCTTTTACTTAAAGAACAATATGAAAAGCAAATGAAGCAAACGTTAGGATCATCCTTTAGTTACGAACTGCTTCAGTTGATGTTTACATTGCCCTACTTAAAAATTGAGCTGCTCGAAAAAAGAGCACTTGCTCACAGGCAAACCGCTTCCGTATGGTTGAAGAAATTGACGGATGCCAATATTTTAAAACCACAAAAAATTGGAAGAACAACTTATTATGTCAATTACAGATTGATGGAGTTGCTTGCTGAGAATTAATCAAGGTTGTAAAGAAATGTACAAAGAATGATGATGAATAAATTGAAGATAACAACTACAAAGCAATGCTGTACTCCTTAGCGGGAAAAGAGAAAATTCTTTCAACTGCAACACTGAAGCTTTCAAAAACCAACTACAAAACACAGGAATTAATTAGCTACTTTAAGATCCAAAATAAAGATAAAATTCCCTTAACAGAAAAGAAGGATAGCATTACCGGAATTAAAATTATTGATCGATAAATAGAAGATGTTTAGAATCAAGATGTCTTCCTTTTAAACCACCAATAAAACGGAGCCCCGCTGCCCATTAACAACAATCCCCAAACCGCTTCGCCCGGTTTGGCAATAATAGTATTTATGAAAAGTACGGCACAAAAAACGCAGAACAGTATGGGAAGAATGGGATAGGCCGGTACTTTGTAGTTGCGCTCTAGCTCCGGATGCTTGATACGCATAATGATAACACCTAGTGCAGAACTACCGTAAAAGAAGAAAGCAGCAAAAATCAACATGTCGGTAAGTTGATCAAAACTTCCACTAAACAACAAAGCGATAGCCCAAAAGCCTTGAATAAACAAAGCCCAATCAGGTGTATTATACTTAGGGTGAACAGAAGATGCATTCTTGAAAAACAACTGGTCGCGCGACATGGCGTACACCATTCGGCCCGACATCATTATGGAACTATTCGTTGCATTCAAGGTACTTACTAGAATTAAACAGGCCACAAGGCTCATCCCTACAGTACCTCCCAAAGTTGCTGCTACTTCAACGGCCGCAATTTTATTAGGTGTTGTGCTCAATTGAACAAAGAAATCAATGGGCTGCACATACAAATAAACAATGTTCAACAGCACATATGCTGCAATTACAATTAAAGTACCTGTCATTAATGCCAATGGTAAATTGCGCTTCGGGTTCTTGATTTCCTCGCCGATATAGGCAATATTGTTCCATCCCTCATAGCCCCAAAACGCGCCCAAACTTGCTAAAAACATGGCTTTGAATAAATCCATGCCCGACAAAGGATTTCCATGTTGTGTATTGAAATGCGCACTGTCGCCTTTTGATGAGCTTAGTCCGAAAATGATGAACAATAAGATTCCCGCTAACAACAAATAGGTGAGATAACCACTCAATTTCTCTGCAAAATGCAAGCCTCGATAGTTCAAATAGGTCAACACAATGATCAATACCGATGCTACTAACTTAACACTTAAATTTTCAAACAATCGAATTCCTAAGAACGCGCTTGAATTTCCCCATGCAGGGAAGTGTAACATGCTATCGAGAGATTGAGCGAAAATATACGCCAATGCTGAGATGGCAGCCGTTTTCACAATCGTAAAACTCGACCAACCATAAATGTAGGCAAAGAACTTTCCGTAAATCTTCTGGAAATAAAAATACTCACCACCTGAATTCGGAAACATACTCACCAATTCGGCGGTAGACAATGCACCGGCCAAACTGATGATACCTGCAATGATCCAACAAAGGATCACCCACCAAGGCGAACCCAAAGCATCCGACATCGGCGCAATTTTCTTAAATACGCCGGAGCCAATAATGACGGCCACTACTAAAAAACTGGCTGACCGAAGTCCAACTTTGGGTTTTAATTGATCCATCTCTTATAATTTATCAAACCCAAATCCGGGTTGCTGATTGATGTACATCTTGCCATTTTTCAATTCAAATCCGCCCTTTACCAAATCTTCCGCTAAATCAAAAGAACCATCCAGATCGAGGTATTTTGTATTCGGACAGGTATAAGCAACGTGCAAAGCTGCAGTAATACTAATAATGCTTTCATCATTACACCCCCAGAACAATTCGATATCGGCCTGTTCTGCAATCGTTGCAATTTGACGTGCACCAATCAGTCCACCGCATTTCATCAATTTGATATTGTAGATGCCGAAGGTTTTGTTCCCTGCAAATTTTAAAGCAGCGGCAGGGTTCTTTAAGCTCTCGTCTCCTACCAACAAAGCTCTTTCCTCTGCCGCCAATTCTAGTAGAACCTTCTCCTCTCCCACTTTTACAGGTTGCTCCATTAGTTCCAACTCGTATTTTTTGGTTGAATCAAGAAACTGCTTGGTTTCTTTCAATCCATACCCCTGATTCGCATCCACCCGAACTGTGAAATAAGAGCCATAGGTCTCTTTCAATTTCACTACACGCTCTATGTCTTCCTCAACATTCAATCCGGTTTTCACTTTCAAAACGGTGAATCCCGCCTCCTTAATTTCTTTGGCATCCTCCAAGGTTTCAGCAACCGATTTAATTCCAATAGTGTAAGAAGTTGGAAGCATCGGTGTCTTTACACCATAAAATGCAGCAACAGAAATACCGATGTATTTTGTAAATGCGTCGTGCAATGCTAGATCAATGGCAGCCAATGTGCCGGGATACTTTGCATATTCAATTGTAGCTTCGTAAATGATCTGCTGAAATTCGCGAATATCCCTTCCCTTTAGTTTTGCTACAAAATCAGACTCCAGATTCCCGAGTGTTTGCTCGGTCGTTTCTCCTACTACATCTTCTGCAGGACTGCCGGAACCAATTCCAACTATTCCATTCGACAATTCAATTTCCAAAAAAGCAATGTGTACATCGCTAAAAGTATTGTAGGCGATGGTATATGGCTTCTTCAAGGCCATTTTCTTTCCGTAAGAACGAATTGCAACAATATTCATCTTTATTTTTTTTGAGCGATCAGCTCTTTTAATTGTGGTAAAATGGGTTCTACGCCTTCTTGTATGGGCAACAATACCGGTATTCCCAGCTTTTCTTGATACTCTTTTTGATACGCAAACGCTTCTTCGGGAGTACAATCTTCGGTGTTAATGGCAACGGCAATTACTTTTGATCCAAAGGCGTGGATCAGTGCGATCTCTGACTCCACCGATGGAATACGTCCCCAATGCTCATCATTGTCGAAGTATTTTCGCTTCGGTGCAAAAAGCAAGATCACATGCTTGGCATCTCCTGATATCAACAATTCTGAACCGCAGGGACCGCTTGGATTTCTCAAACTGCTTTGACCCTCAATAAAAATGATTTCGGCACCACCTTCTTTCCAGGCACTTACAATGGCATGCTCCAATTCACCCGACACAAAATCATTCAGCGTAGAGTCGAATACAAATCCATATTTTCCTCCTTGCAACCATCCGGTTTGTCCGGTGTATACCATCTCACTCTTGATACCGTTTTTATCGCAGGCCTGTCGCAACATTCTAGCTGTGGTTCTTTTACCCATAGCGCAATCCATTCCAATTACGGCAATGATCGGTGCTTTTACTTTGAATACTTCTCCGGTCCAGAAATGCAGTTGCTCTCTTGTTTTTGGCTTTCGAACATCAATTAATTGTACGCCGTTTTGTTGCGCCAAAGCTACCACCTCGGGCTTTTCATTCAAATACTCGTGTAAGCCGTTCACGATCGACAAGCCGGAAGCAATCGCCGTCTTTACAACTTCCAGCATATTGCCGGGCAATCGACCTCCCACCGTGGCCACTCCAATGACCAAATATTGAATATCCGTTAATGAAGCAAGAGCTTCTGAAAGATTTGCAAATACCGGTATATTGCGGTGTTTGCCATCGAGCAATTCGCCGGCATCTTTTCCCTTGGTTTGTTCTCCATCGATAATTCCCTTAACGGTAAAACGTTCCGTTCCTCGAATCAACCCGTGAGCAGTTTTAGCATCGGGTTGCACCAATAGTCCATTGGTGAGTACAAGTGCATTGTTCATGTGCTATGATCCTCTTTTAATAAGTGTTCCTGATAATTTTCCGGTTGCTTTTTGTTGTTGATAAACCAATTCTCCATTCACCCAAACCATTTCAATGCCGCTTGAAAGTGCTTTGCTGTTTTGAATGGTTGCATTGTCTTTTACTATGGCAGGGTCGAACAACACCAGATCGGCAAAGTAGCCGGGAGCAATAATTCCCCGATTCTTAATTCCCAAATTTTCTGCCGTTAAACCGGTCATTTTAAATATAGCATGTTCTAAACTCAGTACTTTTTCCTCACGAACATATTTCCCCAATACTCTGGGAAAAGATCCATACCCACGGGGATGGCCACCCGTATTTCCATCGGAACACAAGCAACTGTGCGGCCATGCTATGAAGTTGGCAACATCTTTATCATTCATACCTTTTGCTGCAATGGCTTCCACTGTTCCTTTAAAATCGGGATGTTGCGCTTTGAAGTCGGAAGCAATTTGAATGAGATTGATCAAAGTTTGGGCGGGTCGTTCTTTGCGCAAAGCGGCAATTTGCCCAATTGTTTTCCCCTTATATTCCGGTATGGGGGCGTATTGTACAAGATAAGATTCATCGGCATTGAAGGTTTCTCGAACAGCAAATTCAGCGCTCTCAATACTGGTGTAGTCTCTTCGAGGAAACAAAACTCGCAAAGTTGAATTCCAAAAATTATATGGATATACGTCGGCAGTGATGTTCACTCCCTCGCCACGAGCTTTCTCCAGAAGAGCAAGAAACTCATTTGAGCGACCCCATTTAGATACCATGCTGATCTTTAGATGTGAGATTTGAACCGGCATTTTGGTAATGCGTCCAATTTCGATGATCTCATCTAATGCATCTTCTATGGTGATGTCTTCGCTTCGAATGTGACTAATGTATCGACCGTTCTGAGAAGCGGTTGTTTTGGCCAATTCAATTACTTCTTCGCGTGCAGAGAAAAAAGCTTCTTCGTATTCCAATCCGGTTGAAAGTCCTAGTGATCCCTTCGCCAAATCTTCCAGCAACAGCGCATTCATCTTTTCAACCTCAGCATTCGTGGCTTTTCTGAAAACATCTTTTTCGCCCATCACTTTCTCACGCAAACTGGAATGACCGGTGTAGGTAGCTACATTTACTGCAATAGGATGAGCTTTTATTTGAGCCTCTAATTCATCAACGGGTTCGCTTCCACCATCTTGACCAATTACGATCGTTGTTACACCTTGATTGGTGACCGGTACTCCTGTTGGTTGCGTTCTTAAGCTTTCAAAATGGTGACTGTGCGCATCGATGAAGCCGGGTGCCAACACTTTTCCTTTCCCGTCAATCACCTTTTCTCCTATCCGAGGTTTGAGCGTGCCTACTTCTTTGATCTTATTCCCTTCTAAACGAACGGCACCCTTATATCTCACTGCACCTGTACCATCTACAATGGTGACGTTTGTGATCAATTGCGCATTGATTGATATCGTAAAACTTAGAAGAAATAATAGTGAAGAAAGGAGTTTTGGTTGCATACGAAACGAGCGGGTTAAAATATTTCGTAATATACCAAAAACCCAGTTTCTCTGCCTATGATTCTAATTGAAGTGATTAAAAGAACACCCAAAATTCCAACACAAACGATTGAGTTAATTGCAAGAACTGGTTATTCAACCCGAAACCAGTCTACATCAATATAACCCCCATTTTTAGTTCCGGGCTTACCTGTACAATACAATCCCATTTTAGCGCCAATCCATATATCAGGTTTAGCATTAAAAGCATTGCCAATTCCCATATAGTTAACACCATCGATACTATAGGTAAATTTACACAAAGCGGCAGGTCCTACAACGGTTAACCTGATCCAAACAGAATCGGATGGAACAGGAATCGGTTCTTGCAATTGCTCTGCTGTATTCTTCTTTGCATTCAAACAACTTGCAAACTGCAAGGCATAGCCGCTTGCAGTTCGAACCAGCGATACATGCGCATAATCGTCTCCCATTACAATAAATCCGCCTCTTTTGCCTACGCCATTATCAGCATCAAATCCTGCTTTCAGCTTAGCAGTTGCAGTAAAGCTTTCTGCAGGAAATTTTTGAAGATATAAATTAGGTAGGTTCCAAAAATTAACATTCGCATCGGTTGGTGCAGCAAACAATCGCAAAATTCCTGAACCGGCAATTTGTGCAGACCAAGTGATCTGTGGATTCGCATGCCATTGCCAAGGCAGGCCCATCGAACTCGAATTAAATTCATCAGATTCGGCCGGATTGTGACGAGCAGCTAAACTAATTGGCTTTTTATAACTGAGCACCGGTGTTCCCTTTCCATCACCATCTTCATCTGTTCCAATGACCGGCCAATTATTGACCCATTTCATTGGCTGCAAATGCACTACTCGACCATAAGCTCCCTGGTCTTGAAAATGCAAAAACCAATAACTGTTTCCTACAGTAACCATGGCTCCTTGATGGGGACCATTGATAACACTGTTTCCTTGATCCATCACCACTTTTCTCTCGTAAGGACCGAAAATGTTTTTAGAACGAAGGACTAGCTGCCATCCTGTTTTTACACCACCCGCAGGAGCGAATATATAGTAGTAGCCATTCAATTTATAAAGTTTAGGTCCTTCAATAGTTGGATCGATTCCATGCCCGTCGTATACATGCTTACCTGCATCAATAACCGAATCTCCTGCTTTATTCAACTGATAAACAGTGATCAAACTGTTCACGCCGGCCCTACTTCCGGCCCAAGCTACGGCCATGTACACTTTTCCGTCGCTATCACGCAAGGTAGTTGGATCTATGATTCCTTTTCCGGGCAAAACGAGAATGGGCTTGCTCCAGGCTTTCGAGGGATCCTTTGTTTTCACCATATAGATTCCGTAATCAGGGTCCGGGTAATAAATAAAAAATTCTCCATTATGGTAGTTCCAAGAAGGAGCCCACACACCGGCGCCGTGCATTGGTTGTTGGAAAACCGTTTCCGGCACTAGCCTTGGCAAAGCATAGTTGATTATTTGCCAATTCACCAGATCTTTCGAATGTAAAATAGGTAAACCCGGAACACAGTTGAAGCTTGAGGCAGTGAGATAATAATCATCTCCCACTTTAATGACGTCCGGATCTGAATAATCGGCATTGATCACCGGATTTTTATAACGGCCATCGCCTAAATCGGGATTCCAAGCCTTTGAGTTTGATTGAGAAAATGATTTCAAACTCATCAACAATAAGAGCGTCAAACATATTTTGTTGGCAAACATAAAGTCAGTATTCTGAGTTGGAAAGTACTGGTATTCTTTTCGAAACGAATCAATTAACGGTAAGTATTTCTCCGCAATCGTTGCCATACGAAGTATCCCATTGCCAAAATTTGAAATTAGTATTTTTTGGGCCAGCAAATCACATATTAAAAAGTTATCATTTTTGAGTCGCATTTAATAAAATCATTAAAAATTCGCTTAATACATCGGTACACTGTTAATTTTGTAGTGTAATGGAGGAGAAAGAACTACATAGCGATCTTGAATTGGTGGGCAGAATTCAATCCGGTGATAAATCGGCTTTCAACGAGTTGTATTA
The DNA here is from genome assembly GCA_002385265.1 of Chitinophagaceae bacterium UBA3961. GTDB lineage: Bacteria > Bacteroidota > Bacteroidia > Chitinophagales > Chitinophagaceae > Endoryza > Endoryza foliicola. The sequence continues at coordinate 14,191 of DGDD01000223.1, read as the reverse complement.
TAAATATCACTTGTCTCTTTACAAAAACGCTTTGAAGTTTACCAAGAATACAGTTGTTTCAGAAGACATTGTACAGGAAACATTTGTAACCCTATGGCAAAAAAAAGATCATCTTGTTATTGATCAGCCGGTATCAGGATGGCTGTTTGTTATCTGTTATAACAAGTCTATTAATTGGCTCAAAAAGCAAGCGTTGGAACAGCGATCTAAAACTGAACTTTCATCCTTACTTAAGGAAGAGCACGATACACAAAGCCAATACGAATACCACCTTTCGCTTTTGAACAAAGCCATGGACCAACTATCACCTCAAAAAAGAGCTGTGTTTGAGCGCTGCAAGCTACAAGGTAAAACCTACAAAGAAACAGCTGCAGAATTGCAAATCTCACCCCATACTGTAAAAGAATATTTGACAGGTGCCATGAATGCCATTCGTGCTTTTATCCATCAACACCCCGAAACGGCCTTTTACATTGTTTTTTTTGGAGGAATCCTTTAACCCTCCCCCCATTTACGAAACTTCATTGTATTTAAACTATAAAACGATTGCTTTTGAAAAAAGACCTTCAAAGAGTAGTTCAATTGCTCGAATCGGCCTCCTTGTCGGAATCCGACAAACAGTTCCTTATTAACTATCTGAATGACCCCCAGTCCGACGAATTAAAAATTTCTCTATACCTCGATTTCTTAGAAAACGCTGAACAAGAACAGCTTTCCAATCCTGAATTTTCAGAACGTTTACTCGAAAAAATACATGCAGAAATAGGAACAGAAAGGAAAAAAGCTCCTGTTTTCAGATTAAATTGGAAATGGACTGCAGCTGCTGTTCTGTTAGGAATACTGGGAATCATTGCTGTTCAACTGTTGCAGCCCAAGCCAGTTCCTCCAATAGTAAAGCTTGAACCTGCTGCACCCAACGAAGTGCCGGCACCCACTATTTCAAAAGCCTATATCACCCTCAGTACCGGAGAAAACTTGGTGATCGATTCTTCCAAATCGGGTCAATTGGCTATAGACGCCAATGTTCAAATCACTAAAAACAACGATGGTTCTATCGCCTATTCCGGTTCTTCCACTGCGGTTACTTTCAATACACTTACCAATCCGAGAGGTAGCAAGCCCGTTAGCATTATTTTAAACGATGGCACCAAAGTATGGCTGAATACAGCCAGCAGCCTCACTTACCCCACAGCATTCACCGGCACTACCCGTGAAGTATCGATCATTGGAGAAGCCTATTTTGAAGTAAGTAAAAATGAAGCGCATCCTTTCAAGGTTAAACTCGGAGAAAAAGGAACCGTTACGGTATTAGGAACGCATTTCAATATCAACCGATATGATGACGAACAGTTCACTGCGGTTACTCTTTTGGAAGGAAGCGTCCGTTATGAAACGAGTCCCCAGCAATCAGTACAACTTAGCCCGGGACAGCAAGCCAATTTCAACAATGGCGCTGCTATTTCTGTCGATAAAAACGTCAATATAGAAGCCGTGATGGCATGGAAAAATGGTCTGTTCTATTTCAATCAAGCTGATCTTGGAAACGTGATGCGCCAAATTGCGAGATGGTACGATATGGACCTTGAATTCAAAGGTGCGATTCCAAAAAGAAGATTCGGTGGAGAAATGCAACGCGATTTGAAGTTGAATGAGGTATTGAAACTATTAGAAACCAATAAAGTGAAATTTAAAATCGAAGGAAAACAAATCACTGTATTTCCATAAAAAGCAAAAACCGCTTCAACGGCAATTGAAGCGGCGAACGCTGGATTTGATAAATAAAGCTTAGGAGAATTATTTATTGTTAAACCCAAACATTGCAAAAGTATGAAATTAAACCACTGCAGTGAGGGAAGCTATCCCCCTGTACCGAAGTCAACAACATGGACTTCCGTCCGAAAGCTTGCCGGACGCGTGATTCGTCAAAATCAAACATTTTATCGGGTTATGAAATTAACGACCCTGTTACTCACGATTGCGCTTGTTCAAGTTCATGCTGCCTCCAATGCTCAGGCAGTTTCCCTTTCAGTGAAACAAGCCCCCTTGCTAAAAGTATTCGAGTCTATCAAAACTCAAACAGGCTATGTCTTTTTCTATGACGCACAATTGCTGGAAAAAGGTAAACCCGTTTCTATTAATGTAAAAAATCAACCCCTAGATCAGGTTTTGAAACAGGTATTTGCAGATCAACCCTTTACTTGGACAATTGTAAACAAAACCATCACCATTGTTCCAAAGGTTCAAATAACAGAAGCAGTAGCAGTTGATACCAGTTCTGAGGAGCCGGCTTATGCAAAAATTAGTGGCAAGGTTGTCGACGAAAAAGGAAGTCCTCTTTCCGGAGCAACTGTATTAATTAAAGGTAGTTCTGTTGGTACAAAAACAGATACCGACGGTAGTTTTAGCATTGAAGCCGAACCCAATTCAGTGTTGGTAGTTTCTTTTGTTGGTTACGAATCGCAGGAGGTTTCAATTGCCAACAAAACCATTGTCTCAATTAAACTGAAACCCTCCATTACTGTAAATGAACAAGTAGTGGTAGTTGGTTATGGAACACAAAGAAAAAGAGACCTCACGGGTAGTATTTCCTCTGTGAAAGGTGAAACGGTGGCCAAACAACCTGCTACCAACCCCATCGCATCATTACAAGGTAAAGTAGCCGGATTAACCATTTCAAACTCGGGTCGCGCCGGGGCAAGTCCGGTGGTTCGCATTCGCGGTATCAATAGTACCAATAGTGCCAGTCCGGTTTATGTTGTAGATGGAATTCTGCAAGACAATATCGACTTCTTAAACCCCGCCGATATCGAAACCATAGATATCCTGCGTGATCCATCTTCCATCGCTGTGTACGGTTTGAGAGGTGCCAATGGTGTAATTGCCGTTACCACCAAAAAAGCGGCTCGTGGTGAAACACGCATCAACTTTCAAAGTAACGTGGGCGTACAAAAAGTGCAAGACCGCATTAGAGTAGTTGATGCAGCCGGATTCAAGAAATTGTATACAGCGCAGTTGGCTAATTTGAACGCAGCTCCCTTCGACTATACGAACTACACTGCTAATACGAATTGGCAAGACCAAATTTTGAGAGAGGCCGTTATTGCTAGCGGTAATTTAAGCATCGCCAACAGCAGTGAAAAAAGTACAACGTATATCAACATTGGATACACGAACCAAGAAGGTGTACTGAAAAATGACACCTATAAAAGATATATGGCACGTGTAAACGAAGAAATTCGTTTCAATAACAATATAAAAGTTGGTGCCGATATCACAGCATACCACTATAATTCGAATCCACCCGGCGCCTCTATCACCAATGCATTGTGGGCTGCTCCAATTGTTCCTATCCAATTAGACGCTAAAACCTACTACGCAATGCCTTCATTCCAAAGAGCGCAAGTGGGTAACCCGGTTGCAGCACTAAAAAGAAACGACGGAGCAAACATCGATTATGGCTACCGACTAATTGGAAGTCTTTTTGCTGAAATTAAATTCGCAAAATACTTTACTTGGAAATCGATCGGCTATACTGATTTATCAGTTAACATTGGTAGAAGTTATAGCCGTCTGCCTTTCTCCTTTATTAATTTAGGCGAAGGCGCAGCACCTACAACCACTACTTTTGATAATTCAGTTAGAACATCTGTTTCACAAAGTCAAAGTGAATCAAAACGCTTCCAACAAGATCATACCTTAACTTTCAATAAGAAGTTTGGAAATCACAGTGTGAATGCACTCGCCGGTTTCACCACTATTTACAATTACAGTTCGTATGTAAACGGTACACGTCGCGACACATCAGTAAACATCAACGACAATCCAGACTTCTGGTACATTGGTGTTGCCAACCAAAACAATCCGGGTAATTTTGATGGTGGTGGCGGTGAAAGTGCCATTGCCGGTGCTTTTGGTAGAATTTCCTATTCATACAATGGAAAATATTTATTGAATGCAACAGTAAGAAGAGACGGTAGTTCAAAATTTGCACCTCAAAACAGATGGGGTACTTTCGGAAGTGTGGGTGCAGGTTGGGTACTAAGTGATGAGAAATTCTTTGACCGTATTTCATTCATCAACTACTTTAAATTGAGAGGTGCTTGGGGCTTGACCGGTAATGCAAATGGATTTGCCGACAATCTCTACAAACCGGGCATCTCTAACGCGTCTACCGCTATTTTCGGCGACAATATTTACACTTCTATACAAGCTGCCTACATTCCTGATCCAAATTTACATTGGGAAACAGTACGTGGTATCGATGTAGGTTTTGATGCCAGAACATTAGGGAATCGTTTGGGTATTGAATTTACCTTGTACGATCGTACTACTACCGATATCTTAACCGCCGTAACCCTTCCAAATGAAAGCAGAAGTTATTTTACCAACCTCGGTAAAATCACCAACAAGGGTATAGAATTGGCTTTGAACTGGAACGATCAAATTGGTAAAGACTGGGCTTACAGTGTTTCCGCTAATTTCAGCTACAATAAAAACAAAGTAAACTCTATTGGTGATAATTTCAACTTCTCGATCATCGGAAACGGTGGCGCGAACTTAACAAACACAGGTCAATCCATCGGCTATTTTTACGGATACGTTCAAACCGGTATCTATCAATCTACCGCCGATTTAGCCAAACAACCGGCATTTGTAAACTCTCTACCCGGTGACATCTCTTACTTGGATGTGAACGGTGATGGTGCCATTACGCCCGCCGACAGAACTTATATCGGTACGCCCTTCCCTCCCTACAGCTTTGGTGGTAGCGCCTCCGTATCATACAAAGGAGTTGATTTGGAAGTAGATGTTCAAGGTATGGCGGGACATAAAATTTACACTCAGCGCCGTACTTCAACATTCGCAGTATTGAACTATGAAAGCAACCGTTTGAATGCATTCACAACGGCCGGTTCTACCAACATTGAACCCATTCTCGACAATACACGTGGTAATAACTTCCTCATGAGTACTTACTATTTGGAACCAGGCGATTATTTCAGACTTCGCAACATTCAAATTGGATACAATTTCACGAGCACTTCACTTACCAAAGTGGGAATTAAGAAAGCCCGTGCTTACGTGAACGGTCAGAATGTTAAAACCTGGAGTCAAGTTACCGGCTATTCTCCCGAACCTTTGATCGGAAGTATCCTTGGTGGTGGAGCCGATAACGGAGCCTATCCTGTTCCTGCTATTTACTCATTTGGATTAAACCTCACTTTTTAATTGAAACGATTCAAACATATGTTAACGAAATTATTTTCAAATCGATTCATCTTTTCAAGTCTTGCAATAGCCCTACTATTGGGAGCAAGCTCTTGTAAAAAAGATTTTCTTGACACCAACCGTCAAGGTGGATACGATGCCGATAATTACCCGTATCCCGGTGGTTCAGGCCCCTACGATCAATACATTTTTGGAGCTTACAATGAGCTCAGAAGCTTCAACGTTCATAGTCAGAGTTTTATAACAGCAACAAGTATCCGTAGTGACGATGCCGATAAAGGTAGTACACCGGCCGATGGTGGTGCTAATGCAATAGATATGGACAATTTCCCTGTGTTGCCTAGTAATGGATTTGCGAACACTTTGTGGGTAGGCTACTATGGCCTCATCAATAAGTGCAATGTAACCATCAAGGAAGTAAACACAAATCCTAATATTGAAGCCACTACTCAAATCAAAAATCAAACCATTGCAGAGGCAAAATTCATGCGTGCTTATGGTTATTTCATGTTGGTTCGATTGTTTGGCAATGTTCCTAAAATTGATACCGTTTTTGCTAATACCACTTCTCAAAACAATGTGCCCCAAAGCACAGCAGCCGAAATCTATGGTTTTATTGAATCGGATCTGAACTATGCCGCTGCTAACCTGCCTTTGTCTTGGGATGCAAAATTCGTTGGGCGAGCCACTCGTGGTGCTGCCAATGGATTGTTAGCGAAAGTTTACCTCACTCAAGGAAAATGGGGAATGGCGATGACAACAGCGGCGGCTGTAATGAGCAGCGGTCAATATGATCTGTCAACTGCCTACGATAAAATTTTCCGTGAAGAAGGAGAAAATAGTAAGGAAAGTGTATTTGAAGTTCAAGCAACTGCATCTGCGTCTATTACCACATCAAACGGAGTACAATATGCGCAAATACAAGGCATTCGCGGATCAGGCGTTTGGGATTTGGGATGGGGATGGAATTCTCCAAGTACTTATTTGGAAGCTGCCTACGAGGCCAATGACCCACGTAAAAACCGTACTGTATTATACACCAGTACAGCCACAACAACCTATCAAACCATTTATGGAGAGAACATCCCGGTAGGATTGCCTAACCCACGTTACAATAATAAAGTGTATACCAATCCATCACTTCGTTCTTCTATTGGAAATAGATTTGGTTACTGGATGAATTTACGAGTGTTGCGCTATTCTGATGTTGTGTTGATGTTTGCCGAAGCAGCCAACGAAGTGGGTGGAACTGATAATATTACAGCAGCAAGAGCAGCGCTCAACAGTGTTAGAGCACGCGCAAGAAACGGTAATGCTGCTATCCTACCCGATGTAACCACTACCGATCAAGCCGAATTGAGAGAAGCCATTCGTAAAGAAAGAAGAGTGGAACTGGCCATGGAACATGAACGCTTCTTCGACATCGTTCGTTGGGGTATTGCGCAAACCGTTCTCAATGCATCCGGCAAACCGAATTTTAGCAATAGCCGCGATGTATTGTTGCCCATTCCTCAAACGCAAATCGACTTGAGTGCCGGCGTTTTGAAACAAAACCCCGGTTATTAATCAACCTCAAAATTGAATTCTAATGAAACGTTCGATTCAAAAAATATCAACCCTTTCTTTTATACTGGCAGGCCTACTACTCACAGGAAGCGCCTGTAAAAAAGATGGCAATCCTAATAACTTACCTAGCGTAAGTGCAGATCAATATGCAGGAAAAATTGACGGCTACTCCAGCAGTGATGAAGTGTTTCCTGAAAACTTAGTAGCCTACTGGAGTTTCGACGATACCAAATCGGAGCAGAAATCGGGCACTGCCCCAACTCAAACCGCCAACGATGCTTTTGTAGCAGGAGGAGTTAGAGGAAAAGCCATCAGCTTAACGGCAGGCTATCTTTATTACGCCAATCAATTTTCGGCCTTCAAAACCGATTCACTCAAAAGTTTTACCATTAGTACTTGGGTAAAAATTTTGAACAACGGGTCGAAAAGAACCATGCTATTGCAATTGGCGCGTCCGGGATTGTTCACAGGAAACATCAATTTTCACTTGAATACCCAATCATTTCCTGCATCTAATACTTCCACGCTGAGAATTCAACCAACCTTCGCTACTGTTGGAGGTGGAACTCAAGATAACTTGAACAGCAGTTTGAGTCCAACTATTGGAGCCGACAAATGGACCCACATTCTTCTTACCTATAATGGAACAACAGGGGTATTTGATATTTGGGCAGATGCGGTTAAAGTGGGAGCCTTCCCCAATCGTGGAGTTGGCAACAACTTGTTCAAAAGCAATGAACCAAGTGAATTCATCATTGGATCGAATTACAATGGAATTCCAGGTAAATCAGTAAGTGCCGATGTTTCCATCGCACCCATGACCGGCCAAATTGATGAAATCCGAATTTATAATAAGGCGCTACCCGATGCTTTTATTAGAGCGCTTTTCAATTTAGGAAAAGCAAATAAATAATGATTTGGTAAAAAGGTACTACTGCAAAACAGTAGTACCTTTCTAGTATTATGAAAAAGTTGATCCTTCCCATCGCCTTTTTGGCTAGCTTGCTATCCTGTAAACCTAGCGGAAAATTAACCCGATCGGTTATGAACAGTCCGGTTATTGCACATAGAGGTGCTTTCAAAGCCAATCATTTTCCCGAGAATTCTATCGCTTCCCTCAAACAAGCCATTCAACTTAACTGCTTTGGCTCTGAATTCGATGTGTGGATGACCGCCGACGACTCCCTTGTTGTAAACCATGATCCGAAATTTCACAACTTAGAAATTGAAAAAACGGATTTCAAAACCCTGCAACAGTTCCAACTTTCAAACGGTGAAGCCCTGCCTACGTTGAGAAATTATTTGAGAGCCGGCTTGGAAAACAATCCTTCCACGCAACTGATTCTTGAAATCAAACCCAGCAATATCAGCAAGGAAAGAGGACAGATCGTGGCCGCTAAAGTGGTTGAACTCGTATTGGCTGAAAAAGCCAGCCATCGTACCGTTTATATCAGTTTCGATTTTGACATGTTGGTGAAAATTCGATCACTTCTCAAGAAAGCGCATTTACAATATTTGAATGGAGATAAATCACCTGCAGAAGTGAGAGCGGCGGGATTGGACGGTCTTGATTATCATTTCTCTGTTTTTCAGAAAAATCCGGATTGGATCGACCAAGCAAAAAGTCTCGGATTGAAACTAAATGCTTGGACCGTTAATGACCCAGCCATTATGAGCTGGTTATTGGATAAGAAATTCGACTTTATTACCACCAACGAACCCGAACAACTTCAAGCAATGGTGAACGAAAGGAATTCGAAGAAATAACGTCTTATTGTTTTTCTTTTTTGGGGTTAGAGAGGGCGATTGAATGAAGGTTGTGTGATATTCAAATTGGTCCTTTTCTAACCCTTTTTTTCAATTCTTTCTTTACAACTGCTACTACGTGTATCAGGTTTTAAGTTTTTGAGTTTTGTGTTTTAGGCTTTGGGCTTTAGGCTTTTTTTGACCACAGATTCGCACAGATTTGAACGGATTTACCACAGATTGGCCTCCGATATTCAACTTGTCCGATTTTTTATTTTTGAACCGCGGCGGCGCAGCGTCCTTCGACTGTGCCTTCGGCCCGCTCAGGACAAGCCCGCAGCGTTTTCGCAGCGCTGGCAGTTTTTCTGTATTTCCTCGTTTCCCGCAACGGCTATCGCCTGTCCCGTATCGTTCCTCACGGGATAGACTCGACTGCTTTTGCTACGCAAAACCAGCCTACTCCTTCGTCTGCCTCCCCCTGTTCTTCTTCCTGTTCTTTCTTGATCTCGCCGGCTGTTTCATTATTAATTATTAATTGTTTTTCCATTTTGAAAACCCACCCTTCCATTTTGAAAAAATAATGCTACTGTTTTTTTTATTCATATTTTCTAATTATCACATTATCAGATAGTTGTCGCTTGTTCTTCAAATCGGTCTTTGGTTTGGTATGCTACTGTTGAAACAAGCATTTCTCAATCCAAATTCAGTCAATATGACCATTCTCCTAACCGTATTAGGCATTGCGATCTTTCTCGCGATGTATAAAATCATTCACTACTTCGAAAAAATTTAACCATGGTATTCCTCTTTGTTGTGGCCTTGTTCCTCTTCGGTTACATCGCCTATGTTCTTCTTAAACCCGAAAAATTTTAGTTATGTTTTCAGAAATACTGGGCGTAGTGCTCATGTTTATCCTACTATTCTTACTGGCCATTCCTTTGGGTAAATACATGGCCAAGGTGTTTCAGTTTCAATCTACCTGGTTGGATAAGATTTTCAACCCCCTCGACCAATTGATTTTCAAAATAGCCCGCATTCGTGTGAAAGAGGAAATGAATTGGAAACAACATTTAACAGCTCTTCTAACCATCAATCTTTGTTGGTTTTTGATCGCCATGTTTGTATTAACGAATATGAGTTGGTTGCCTTTAAATCCTGATGGAAATCCTTCTATGACGGGTGATCTGGCCTTCAATACGGCTATCAGTTTTATTACCAATACCAATCTTCAACACTATTCCGGTGAAACAGGCGTGAGTTATTTAGGTCAACTCACCTTGCAATTGTGGCAGTTCATTAGTGCAGGTTGCGGTATCGCTATTGCCGTAGTGGTGTTTTTTGCGATGCGCGAAAAAACACAAACAAGCTATGCTAATTTTTATGTGTTGTTTGTGAAATCTTGTACACGCATTTTATTGCCACTATCATTGGTAGTGGCTGTGATCTTGTTGTTCAATCATGTTCCTATGACATTTCAAGGTAAAGACACCATGATTGGCTTGCAAGGTGATACGGTGCAGGTGAGTCGCGGACCGGTTGCGGGCTTTGTGGCCATCAAACAACTTGGTACAAACGGTGGTGGTTTCTTTGGCCCGAATTCAGCGCATCCATTAGAGAATCCCAATTACTTAACGAATATCGTAGAAACCATTGCCATAGTGTTGATTCCGCTGGCTTTGATTTTTACAATGGGTCATATTTTAAATAGAAGAAAACTGGCTTGGTCTATTGTGGGTGTTATGACCATCGGTTTCTTCTTGCTTTGTATCCCCACCATTCTTCAAGAAGTGAAAGGAAATGCGGCAATAGCCAAAATGGGCATAGCACAACCTCACGGAAGTATGGAAGGAAAAGAGCTTCGTTTTGGAGCCCCTGCTTCAGCTTATTGGGCCATCAGTACAACTACTACCAGTAATGGTTCTGTGAATGCGATGCATGACAGCTTGACGCCACTATCGGGTATGTTCACTCTACTGGGTATGATGGTGAACGCCTTTTACGGTGGTGTGGGTGTTGGTTTTCTGAACTACTACATCTTTATTATTCTAGCTGTATTTATAAGTGGATTGATGGTAGGGCGTACCCCTGAATTCTTAGGAAAGAAAATTGAAGCCCGCGAGATGAAGATCGCCATGATCATCGCCTTGTTGCATCCGTTTTTAATTCTTACAGGAACGGCCATTGCTTCACATGTGTATGCTCACAATCCAACCGCCTATGCTGCTTGGTTAAACAATCCCGGCTATCATGGTTTTAGTGAAATGCTCTACGAGTTCACTTCTTCCAGTGCCAATAATGGTAGTGGCTTTGAGGGATTGGGCGACAATACGCCTTTCTGGAACATCGCCTGTGGTATTGTAATGCTGCTTGCGCGATACTTGCCTATTATTGGTCCGGTGGCCATTGCAGGCAGTCTTGCCGCAAAAAAATACATTCCTGAAAGTGCCGGTACGCTGAAGACAGATACCCCCACTTTCTCGCTTATGGTATTTGCAGTGATTGCCATTGTGGCCGCACTCTCGTTCTTCCCAGCGTTAACCTTAGGTCCTATAGCAGAATATTTTTCTATCTAAAGCATTGAATCATGAAATCAGAATCTTCTCAGCAACTCTTTAATGCAGGCATCGTAAAAGAAGCCTTGAAAGAGAGTTTTATAAAATTGAATCCTACCAAAATGATCAAAAATCCGGTGATGTTCACCGTATGGGTGGGAACATTGGTGATGATGGCTGTGTGTGTTTGGATTGCAGCCGGTGAGGCCAATCAAGGTGGTTTGCTCTACAATATCATTGTAACAGCCATTCTTTTCATCACCCTCGTATTTGCCAATTTCGCGGAAGCCATTGCAGAAGCTCGTGGTAAAGCGCAGGCCAATAGTTTGCGTAAGACCCGCGAGGAAACACCTGCAAAGCTGATACAGCCGGTGGGTGAAATGTATGTGAACGAGATCAAACGCGTTCCTTCTTCCCAATTAAGAAAAGGTGATGTATTCCTCTGTGAAGTAGGCGATATCATACCTACTGATGGAGAGATCATTGAAGGATTGGCCACTATTGATGAAAGCGCCATTACAGGAGAAAGTGCTCCGGTAATTCGCGAAGCGGGGGGCGATAAAAGCAGTGTAACGGGTGGTACTAAGGTGCTCAGCGATAAAATAAAAGTGAAAGTAACCACCGAACCCGGTGAGAGTTTTTTGGATAAGATGATCGCCTTGGTAGAAGGGGCATCGCGTCAGAAGACACCGAATGAAATTGCGCTGACTATTTTGCTGGCCGGATTTACATTGGTCTTTATCATTGTAACGGTTACCTTAAAACCATTCGGTGATTATGCACAAACACCCATTACCATTGCTGCATTTATATCACTATTTGTTTGTTTGATTCCCACTACCATTGGAGGATTGTTGTCGGCCATTGGTATTGCAGGGATGGATCGTGCCTTGCGTGCGAATGTGATCACCAAGAGCGGTAAGGCTGTGGAAACAGCCGGCGACGTAGATGTATTGCTGCTCGATAAAACCGGAACCATTACCATCGGTAATCGGAAAGCCACTCAGTTTCATCCGGCTCCCGGAGTTGAAGAATCAGCCTTTGTAAAAGCAGTGGTGCTGAGCTCACTCGCCGATGATACTCCGGAAGGAAAATCTATTTTGGAACTGGCGGGTGATTCGTATCGCAATATTTCGGTTAATGATCCCGTTTATATAAAGTTTACGGCTGAAACCAGAAGCTCGGGAATTGATTTTGATGGACAAAGAATTCGGAAAGGAGCTTCTGATGCCATTCGTAACTTGTGTGCCATCAAAGGCAATGAATTTCCGAAAGAAGTAGATGAAACCGTTCGGAAGATTTCCAGTAACGGAGGTACACCTTTGGTAGTTTCAAAAGATGAAAGGGTACTAGGTGTGGTAGAATTGCAGGATATTATTAAGCCAGGTATTCAAGAGCGTTTTGAGCGATTGAGAAAAATGGGAATTAAAACAGTGATGGTAACGGGCGATAATCCGCTTACTGCAAAATTCATTGCGGAGAAAGCAGGGGTAGACGATTACATTGCAGAAGCCAAGCCCGAAGATAAGATGAATTATATCCGCAAAGAACAACAAGGTGGCCGATTGGTAGCAATGATGGGAGATGGCACCAATGATGCACCCGCACTGGCTCAAGCCGATGTAGGCGTTGCGATGAACAGCGGTACCCAAGCAGCGAAAGAAGCCGGTAATATGGTGGACTTGGACAATGATCCTACCAAATTAATTGAAGTGGTTGAAATTGGAAAGCAATTGTTGATGACGCGTGGAACGCTTACCACTTTTAGTATTGCCAATGATGTAGCGAAATATTTTGCGATTGTTCCTGCTTTGTTTATCAGCTCTATTCCTGCCTTGCAGCATTTAAACATCATGAAACTGCACAGCCCTGAATCTGCGATCTTATCAGCTGTTATTTTCAATGCCATCATTATTCCTTTGTTGATTCCTCTGGCTTTGCGTGGAGTAGCTTACAAGCCCATTGGTGCCAGTGCATTGTTGCGTCGGAATTTATTGATCTATGGTTTGGGCGGGGTGTTGATTCCGTTTATTGGAATCAAGTTGATCGATCTTTTTGTATCTCTTTATTTTTAAATCGAACACAATGAAACAACATTTCTATATGGCCCTTAAATTGACCGGCCTTTCATTTCTTCTTTTCTCATGCTTGTACACCGGAACTGTATGGTTGATTGCGCAGGCTACTCCGGACAAAGGGCAAGCCGAACGTGTAACCGTAAATGGCAAAACCATCTATAAAAATATCGGAGAGCGATTTGATTCTGATGAATATTTTTGGTCACGTCCTTCTGCCGTAAATTACAATGCGGCGGGAGCGGCCGGTTCTAACAAAGGTCCCACCAATCCCGATTATTTGGCAGCGGTACAAGCACGTATTGATACGGTACTGGCGCATCATCCCTATTTAAAAAAGGAAGCCATTCCTTCTGATATGGTAACAGCCAGTGGCAGTGGGTTGGATCCGCACATTTCGGCTGAAGCTGCGGCCGTACAAGTACAACGGGTAGCAACAAAACGTGGTATGAGCTATGAAGCCGTATCCGCTTTGGTGAAAAAATCGGAAGAGGGTTTTGGTATCGGTCCAAGAGTTATTAATGTAAATACGTTAAATAGTTTATTAGATGAAACAAAGAACTAGTTTAGTGGGATTGCTGATGTTGGTAGCTATTACAGTGCATGCACAGGATAGCAGTAGTTTTCATTGGTCGGGCTATGCCGACGTTTACTACAATTATGATTTTAATAAACCGGTAAATCACACGCGTCCGGGGTTCATCTATTCTCAAAATCGTACTCAAGAGTTTGCACTCAACTTGGCGGCCATCAAGTTAAACTATGCGCAAGAAGGTATACGTGCTAATTTGGCCTTGGGTACCGGAACCTATATGAATGCGAACTATGCTGCTGAACCTGGTTTGTTGAAGCAAGTGCTGGAAGCCAATATTGGTTTTGCCTTGGATCGAAAAAAGCAGTGGTGGCTGGATGCCGGTATTTTGCCATCGCATATTGGATTTGAATCGGCCTATAGTAAGGACTGTCCAAACTATACCAGATCGGTGCAAGCAGACAATAGTCCTTATTTTGAAACAGGTGCGC
>DGDD01000081.1 GCA_002385265.1 Chitinophagaceae bacterium UBA3961 | reverse complement strand
GAGGATGAGAGGAGACGAGGAAGATACAGAGAAAGAACAGGAAGATGAGCGAGGGGAACGTTGCGTTTCCGCTGCGATCGCTGCGCCGCTGCGGTGAAGAAGAAAGAATTTAAAAATAAAAAGAGCCATCAGGTTACTACTAAAAAGTCTAAACCGATGGCTCTTTTCTTTATGAAATGAAAATACTTTATTAACTATAAACGGCCCCAAGCCTAATACCCAACGCCCAACTCTATACAAACTTCCCACTCACCCTCTCAAACGCCCCTTTAATCTCCTCATTACAAAGATTTCCCAAACTGCCTTCATGCGTGTGATGCAATTGTTTGGTATAATCGAAATCAAAGGTTCCCGCGTCAATGCTATTACCTACTTGCTTGTACGCTTCGCGGAAAGGAATGCCTTTGTTTACCAATTCGTTCACTGCCTCTACACTGAACAAGTACTTGTATTTTTCATCGTCTAAAATACCGTCTTTTACTTCCATGTTCGAAAGCATTAAGATGGTTAGATCGATGCAGGCTTTCAATTCATTGATAGCAGGGAAGAGAATTTCTTTAGTGAGTTGTAAATCTCTATGATATCCTGATGGCAGGTTTGCCAACAATAAATTCAATTCATTGGGAATGCTTTGAATGCGATTGCATTTCGCACGGATCAATTCAAAAACGTCGGGATTCTTCTTGTGCGGCATGATACTGCTTCCTGTAGTAAGTTCATTCGGAAACGATAAGAATCCAAAGTTTTGATTCAGGTACAAACATCCGTCCATAGCCAAACGACCAACTGTGGCAGCAATACTACTCAATGCCATTGAGGTTAATTTCTCTGTCTTCCCTCTGGTCATTTGCGCGTACACAGCATTCCAGTTTAAATCGCCAAAGCAAAGAAGTTCCGTTGTTCTTTTTCTATTCAAAGGGAAGGAAGATCCGTATCCGGCGCCGCTTCCCAAGGGATTCTTATTCGCCACTTGATATGCTGCTGCTAAGAATTCCATATCATCTACCAAACTTTCCGCATAAGCGCCCAACCACATACCGGCCGATGAAGGCATGGCAATTTGCAAATGGGTATAGCCGGGAATGAGTTTGTCTTTGAATTTATTGCTTTGCGTTTGCAAGCACTCAAACAAAGCGGTAACCGATTTTTTGATGGCCAGTATTTCAGCTCTCAAATAAAGTTTGATATCAACCGCCACTTGATCGTTTCTGCTTCTTCCGCTATGAATCATTTTACCGGCTTCGCCAATCTTTCTGGTCAACATCAGTTCCACCTGTGAGTGAACATCTTCAACGCCGTCTTCAATTTGAAAGGCACCGGATTCAATGATTGCAGCAATTTCTTTCAACCCCGATACTGCTAAATCAGCTTCAGCCTTGCTCATCAAGCCTACTTCACCCAGCATGGTCACGTGTGCAATAGAACCTTGCACATCGTATTTAGCCAGGTGAAGATCGAATTCTTTATCGCGACCCACCGTGAATTGCTCTACAATTGCCGCGGTACTGGTTTGTTCTTTTTGCCAAAGTTTCATAACAGATGCTTGGTTTAACGTACTATTTGATCGAGTAGTTGAATGTATTTTTCAATGCCTTGATGAATCTCTTCTACAAAGATAAACTCATCGGCCGTATGACTGCGCGCGCTATCGCCGGGACCCATTTTCAAAGTAGGGAAAGGCATCAAGGCCTTGTCGGAAGTAGTAGGGGAGCCATAATAAGAGCATCCTAAATTGATTCCTGCTTTGATCAATGGATGATCCAATGCGATGGATGTAGAGCGCAAACGCGTACTTCTGGGTTGCACTTCACTTCCCACATTTGAACGGATGATCTCAAGTATTTCTTCAAAAGTGTAGAGTTCATTAACACGACAGTCGATCACGAATTTGCAATGCGCCGGCACTACGTTGTGGGCTTTGTTTTCCGTTTCAATAACGGTAACGGTCATTTTTACGGGTCCTAATAAGTCAGATACTTTGGGGTATTGATACGATTGTATCCACTCAATATCTTTTAATGCTTTGTACAACGCATTTTCACCTTCGTTGCGAGCCGCATGTCCGGCTCTGCCTTTTGCCGTGGCATCCATCACCAACAATCCTTTTTCCGCTACGGCCATTTGAAGTAGGGTGGGTTCACCTACAATTCCGAAGTCAATATGCCCCAATCTTGGTACCAAGGCTTCAATTCCATTATGACCTGAAATTTCTTCCTCTGCGGTGGCGGCAAAAACGAAATTGTGGCTCAGATTGCTTTCTTCATAGTAATGGAGGAATACCGCCATCAGTGAAACCAAACAACCTCCGGCATCATTGCTGCCAAGACCAAATAATTTTCCCTCTTCAATATCCGGCTTGAATGGATCGCGGGTATAGCCTTTGTTGGGTTTTACCGTGTCGTGGTGAGAATTAAGAAGGATGGTAGGTTTATTGGGATCGAAATGTTTGTTCTGTGCCCAGATATTGTTGAGATGCGTTTTGGTACGCACTCCTTTCGATTCTAAAAAGCGTTCAATAATATCTGCTGTTTGCTGCTCTTCTTTACTGAAAGAAGGAGTAGCGATCAACTGTTGTAATAAGGTTACTGCATTTTGTTGCAGTTGTTGAATTGACTCACTCATGTACGATGCTTGTACCGGTTTTACCGGCGATTAAGAGTTCCAGTTGCGCAGCGTTTCCAATGATCACTTTGTTTACTCCGTCTCTTACTGCTGCAAATGCATTGTCTAGTTTAGGAATCATTCCTGCAAATATTTTGCCCGATGCTTTCAATGTTTCGTAATGGTCGGGTTTGATTTCCGGTATTACAGTACTGTCGTCGTTCGCATCCAGCAATACACCGGCTTTTTCAAAAGAATAAATCAATTGAACCTTATAATAAGGGGCCAATGCTTTTGCGATTTCCTGCGCCATGGTATCGGCGTTGGTATTGAGAATGTGTCCTTCTTGGTCGTGTGTTAGCGGGGCCACTACCGGCACCCAGCCATTGTTAATGAGTACCTGCCAAGAGGCAGGCGGTATGGCGGCGCTTTTTACATCGCCTACAAAGCCATAGTCAATTTCTTTTACCGGTCGTTTTTTGGCCGGGATAAGATTTGCATCGGCACCGGTGATGCCAATGGCATTGGTGCCCAATGCTTGTAGCTGTGCTACAACTTGTTTGTTTACCAGTCCCCCGTACACCATGGTTACCAAATCAATGGTAGCTGCATCGGTGATCCTTCTTCCGTCAACATATTTCGATTCAATTCCCAATTGATCGCCGATACGCGTGGCAATTTTACCACCACCATGGATCAATATTTTCTTGCCCGGAACGCCTGCAAATGATTTCAAGAAAGCTTGCAGTGGTTCTGTTGCATCGAGAATATTGCCTCCAATTTTTATGACGTACAGCGGTTCCATAAACGAATTCTATCGGGATTTAAGAATAGTACTTAATACTGTTTGAGCGGCCCACACACGGTTACTGGCTTGTTGTGTAACGATGCTATTTGGTCCGTCCAAAATTTCATCACTCAATTCTACATTTCTTCTTACCGGTAAGCAGTGCATTACTTTGGCATTGTTCGTTAAAGCCAAGCTTTCTGCAGTGAGCATCCATTCCGGATCATTGCAGTAAATGCGACCATAATCAGCATACGTACTCCAATTCTTCACATAAACAAAATCCGCATCTTTCAATGCTTCACTTTGATTGTGAGTAATGGTGGCACCTTTGGTGAACTGCGGATCCAATTCATAGTCTTCGGGATGCGTGATCACAAAATCGGCTTCTCCCCAAGCGTTTACCCATTGAGCAAAGCTATTGGCCACACATTGCGGCAATGGCTTTACGTGAGGTGCCCAAGTAAGTACGATCTTCGGTTTTTTGTTCAATGGCTTTGCGGCCAATTGTTCCGAGATGGTGATGATGTCGGTGAAACTCTGCAATGGATGCAGAGTAGCACTTTCCAAACTCACCACCGGAATGCCGGCGTACTTGATAAATTGTTTGATGTAGAGCTCGCTGTAATCGTCTTCTTTGTTTTTCAAAGAAGGGAAAGTGCGAATGCCCAAAACATCAAAGTATTTACCAAGAATAGGAGCAGCGTCTTTTACGTGTTCTACGGTGGTGCCGCTCATGATCGCTTCTTCTTCAAATTCTAAGGCCCAACCTTCTTGTCCCACATTAAATACGATGGCTTCCATGCCCAATTGTTGCGCAGCAATTTGCGTGCTCAATCGGGTTCTCATACTTGGATTTAAAAATAACAATCCCATGCGTTTCCCTTTACCCAAGTGCTGGTCTATAAAGGGATTGGCTTTGTAAGCAAGCGCCTGCTTCACCATTTCGTTAATGTTGGGCAGGTCGTGAACTGAAATGAACTGATTCATGTGCGTTGACCGGGTTTGAAAATATTCGATTGATTAGTTGTTCTTGAGTTTTTCGATCTCTTCTTTGATCGCATCGATAAAATCTTCCGCATCACGTTTTTTCAAGGCCAAAGAGGGCAACAAACGGATTACATTTGGCTTTGCTTCTCCTGTAAATATCTTTTGATTCAATAAGAGATTTTTCTTTAAGTCTTTCAGTTCTTCCGGAACATCAAATCCAATCATCAATCCTTTTCCTCTTACATTTTGCAGTTCAGGAATTTTCTTCAATTCTTCTTTCAAGTAATGTCCGGTTGTTACGGCATTACCTAATAATTTTTCTTCTTCAATTACTTCCAATACAGCCAATGCTGCGGCGCAAGCCAAATGGTTGCCACCAAAAGTAGTTCCCAATTGGAAATGCTTTGGTTTGATATGGGGAGCAATGATGATACCTGCTACCGGGAATCCGTTGCCCATTCCTTTGGCCATGGTATAAATATCGGCATTTACACCGGCGAAATCGTGAGCAAAGAATTTACCACTTCTTCCATAACCGCACTGAACGCTATCGGCAATGTAAACGGCTCCGTACTGATCACAATTCTTACGAATAGCTTGTAAGAAACTGTTTTCAGCCACATGAATACCTCCTACACCTTGAATACCTTCAATGATAACTGCAGCAGTTTCATCGCCATGCTTTTTAAAGTAAGCGTTCAATGCTGCTTCATCGTTGAAAGGCAGGAAGGTTACATTATCGGTTTCGTTCACCGGAGCTGTATAGGCTTTGTTATCGGTTACAGCAACGGCGAGAGAAGTACGACCGTGGAATGATTTTGAAAAAGCGACTACTTTCTTTCTGTTGGTATGGAAAGAAGCCAACTTTAAAGCGTTTTCATTTGCTTCAGCACCGCTGTTGCAAAGAAAGAGTTGATAATCTTCTTTGCCGGTCATTTTGCCAAGCTTGGTAGCCAATTGCTGTTGCAAAGGAATTTTAATTGAATTCGAATAGAATGCAATTTGTTCCAGCTGGCCTTCAATTCGTTTAACCCAATGAGGATGTGTGTGTCCAATACTAATCACTGCATGACCACCATAAAGGTCGAGGTATTGGTCGCCTTTATCGTCCCACACATAGGAACCTTTTGCCTTAACGATTGAGATGTTGTTGATGGGGTAGACGTCGAAGAGAAGCATTAAGTAGAGTTTTTAAGTTATTTAGTTATTTAGTTTTTTTGGTGACCAAGGCTATAGGCTTTAGGCCTTAGGCATTAGGCCTTAGGTATTAGGCTTTGGGCCGTTTTTATAGTTAAGTGTTTTAAGTTGTTTAGTTTTTTAGTTTGGCATCCAAGGCGATAGGCTTTAGGCCTTAGGCTTTAGGTTTTGGGCCATTTTTAGTAGTTATATGTTTTAAGTTGTTTAGTTTTTTAGTTTGGCGTCAGGCAAAGCCCTTTGTCAATTCAAATGACACACCATTAATTATATTTTAGGTTTTTATAACACTCATGAGAGAAATCAGCATTGAAATAATTTCGCTTATTTCTTTGTTTAGAAATTGAAATGTTTCTGAGCTTATAAAACTCAAGTCTTTGGCAAGCAAGATATAATAGCTGGTTTCATTAGCTGATCCAAGCGAAATCGAAAGAAAGTTTAGAAAGTCTTTGCTAGACTTTTTGCCACATCCTTCAGCAATATTAGCAGCAATGGATACAGCGCTTCTGCGAATTTGCTTCGTTATTCCATACACTTCTGTTCCAGGAAAAGCACTCGTTATTTTATAGACATGAATTGCTAGTTCATGTGCTTTTATCCATACTTTCAATTTTCTGTAGTCCTGCATTGATATGCAAACTATAGAATTCGATGTTTTGTTTTTATCGCTTATGTTGTATCTCACAACTAAAAAACTCTAAAAACTAAATAACTTAAGAACTGCTGTTTCAAAGCCTAAAGCCTAACACCTAAAGCCTAACACCTAAAGCCTAACGCCCAAAGCCTACCACCTACCACCTAAAACCCACTCCCCTTCAACTTCAATCCCATTCCCTCGTCCAACCCGAACATCAAATTCAAATTCTGCACGGCTTGTCCGCTGGCGCCTTTGAGCAAATTGTCGGTGGCGCTGTGAACTACGAGTTGGTTTTCTATTTTTTCTAATTGGATCAAGCACTTATTGGTATTCACTACTTGCTTTAGGTGTAAAGAAGTGTTGATGAGATGCGTAAAAGGTTGGTTTAAGTAGAATTCACGGTACAAGGTTTCCAATTCGGCGAGCGATGCATCGCAGCTGAGTTGAGAACTGATGAAAATACCGCGCGTGAAATCGCCACGCCAGGGTACGAAATTAACAGACACCGGTTGATTGCCATTCAATTGTTGAATCGATTGGTTGATTTCTCCCAAGTGCTGATGCGTTAATGTTTTGTATGCTTGTATATTGTTGGCCCTCCAACTAAAATGAGAGGTGGCACTTAAGCTTTGTCCGGCACCGGTACTTCCCGTAATTCCGGTAGTGTACACCGCGCTCAATAATCCAGCTTTCGCCAAAGGCAATAACCCTAATTGCAAAGTAGTAGCAAAACAACCTGGATTGGCCACTGCTCTGGCTGATTTAATTGCTTCTTTATTTAATTCCGGTAATCCATACACGAATTGAATGTCGTTGTGTGTGGATTGCGGTTTTAATCTGAAATCGTTCGCTAAGTCAATGATCTTGGTGTTGGCGGCTACTGTATGTTCTTGCAAAAACTTTCTCGACTCGCCGTGACCTAAACACAGAAACAATACATCGATGCTTCCATTAGAAACGAAATTGGTATCATCGGTAAAGATTAGATCGGTGTCGCCTTCCAAATCACTGTGCACAGTACTGATGGGTTTGCCCGCAGTGCTTCTGCTGTGAATATGGGTTAACCTTACTTCCGGGTGATTAATGAGGATTCTCAAGAGTTCACCTCCGGTATAACCTGCGCCACCTATGATTCCAACTTTGATGCTCATCTTATTGCTTGTTTTCTTCTTGAACGGCGTTCCAGATAGAAGTTTGATTGCCGAATATTTTTGAGAAACCTCTTACATCGTCGCCGGTGAAGCCGGTGTTCATTTCACCGTATTTACCAAATTTGCTGCTCATTAAATCAAACGCACTGGTAATTCCAATTACTTGGAAACGATAAGGCATGGCTTGTACGAATACATCACCTGTTACATTTTGCTGACTGTTTTCCAAGAAGGCTTCAATATCGCGCATTACAGGATCCAAAATTTGACCTTCGTGCATCCAGTTTCCGTAGAACTGAGCCAAAGTGTCTTTCCACTGCAATTGCCATTTGGTAAGCACGTGTTTTTCCAAAGCGTGGTGCGCTTTTAAGATGATCATGGGTGCGGCTGCTTCAAAGCCCACGCGACCTTTGATACCGATGATGGTATCGCCAACATGGATATCACGACCAATGCCATAAGGTCCAACAATGCTTTGTAAGTATTGAATGGCTTCAGAAGGGTGCGCAAAGTTTTGATCGTTCACACCGGTCAACTCGCCTTTATCGAAATGCAATTTGATTTCTTCAGAACCCGATTTGGTTACTTGTGTTGGCCATGCTTCTTCGGGAAGCATGCCCTTTGAGTTCAATGTTTCTTTTCCTCCCACGCTAGTACCCCAAAGTCCTTTGTTGATGGAGTACATGGCTTTTTCGAAATTGATGTTGACGCCTTTGCCTTTCAAGTATTCAATTTCTGCTTCACGGCTTAATTTCAAATCGCGGATCGGAGTGATAATTTCTACACCGGGAATCATGATGTGGAAGATCATATCGAAACGAACTTGATCGTTACCTGCTCCGGTACTACCGTGTGCCACTGCATCGGCGTTTAGTTTTTTTACATGCTCTGCGATGTGCAACGCTTGACTCAAACGTTCTGCCGATACGCTCAATGGGTAGGTATTGTTCTTTAAACAGTTTCCGAAAATCAGGTACTTGATGATTCTGTCGTAATAACCTTTTACCGCATTTACCGTGGTGTGAGTTTTCACTCCAAGATTGTAAGCGTGTGCTTCAATTTTCTGAAGTTCTTCTTCTGTGAAGCCACCGGTATTTACAATTACACTGTGTACTTCGTATCCTTTTTCTTCACTGAGGTATTTTACGCAGAAAGTGGTATCCAATCCACCGCTGAAACCGAGAACAATTTTCTTACTCATTTTTGCCTGGAGAAATTTATAAGTTGAAAAACAGTTGTAATAATGATTTGGGCTTACCCTCACCTGATTTACCGTCTTTTTTACGGAAAGGCTTCAATAGTTTCCATTGTTTGAAACGGAACAAACGCTCGAAGGATGATTTGTTTTCTTCGAAGTATTGTGTTGTTTCCTGAGGGGTATAATGATCTTTTGGATCGAACAACATGGCCGTGCACAAGCAGTTTTTGCGCTCTTTGCTCATGAGGATGTCGTAGTTCACACAGCTTTTACAGCCTGCCCAGAAAGCTTCGTCTTGTGTAAGTTCACTGTAGGTAACAGGTTCGTATCCGAGTTCGCTGTTGATTTTCATAACAGCCAAGCCGGTGGTAAGACCGAAGATCTTTGATTCGGGGTATTTTGCGCGACTTAATTCGAAGATTTTCTTTTTGATGGCTTTGGCCAATCCACCTTTTCTGAAGGCAGGGGCCACAATAAGTCCGGAGTTGGCTACATATTCACCATGTCCCCAGGTTTCAATATAACAGAAGCCGGCCCAGATACCATCTTGGTTGAAAGCGATCACGGCTTTGCCTTCGCGCATTTTTTCCTGAACGTATTCAGGTGTGCGTTTGGCGATACCGGTTCCGCGGGCTTTGGCAGAGGAAGCCATTTCATCGCAAATAATTTGAGCGAAGCTGCAATGAGATTCGTTTGCGATCACTATAGAGAAGCGTTGTTGCTGTTCCATTTCAAATGAAATAAGTGGTTGAGATACAATCGTTAACGTACTAAGAAAAAGATAGAATCTCCCTAAAGGAGCATAGTTCCGATACCTGAAAGGACACTATGGTAAGTGAGTATCAACGTCGCACCACAACGGGAATTGGGCGGCTAACAAAAACTGTACGAGGGCGTACAGGAAAAACCCCACGCAATATAGTGGTAGCCTTGGCAACCACATCAGCGAGTATTATGGTGAGATTTTTTTGCATCTTCTAGATAAGAATGACTTGTTGCTTAAAAGTTTAACGGCACAAAAGAAATCATTTTTTTTAATAAATGCCGGTTTTTTCGGTTAAAATTTGGTTACTAAGGAAAAATAGTTGTGGCGCGGGTTAGAAGTGAACAAACGGTAGTAAAACAATTAATAATTAATCAATTAATAATTAATAATGAAACAGCCGGAGTAATTAATAATTAATAAGTAA
>DGDD01000142.1:433-2525 GCA_002385265.1 Chitinophagaceae bacterium UBA3961 | reverse complement strand
CAGCTTTTGAATGAATACAGGATCTAATAAATACAAGCGGCCCACTCAAATGAGTGGGCCGCTTCTTTGTTTTTCGGCTAAAAGCTATTTATTTATCGAGTAATTCTTTCTTCTCAATTTTATAAGAGAAGATGAGACCGATTCCACCTCCGATACCAATCAAAGACATATACAAAGGTTCTGCGTCAAAATCAGATTTCAGCACAGTGTGGTCGAGCATGTAAGCTACGAACAATCCTACACCGGCTCCTACTAACAGCAATCCCCATTTCAAGTTTTTGTAAGGAGCAGGACGGTATTCTCTGGGATTCAGTCCTTTTTCAATCATGGCCAAACCTTCACGTTTGTGCATGTAAACAATTCCGAAGACCATCGCAAAACATCCTAAAGGAATTAAGATGGCGGTTAACATTTCTTGAGCACCCATAGTTTTAAATTTTTATTGTAATTATTTAGGTTTCTACAGTATCAGACTACAGGTGAGAAAAAGAGGTTACAGGGGAGGGAACAATTTTTTTTAAAAAGAACGCGCGCATCGAATTGGTGAATTCGGGGGTTAGTAATTATGGAAATGAAATATACAACGAAGAAGGATGTTTATAAATGGCTATTCGAAGACTATATAATAACAAAAAGAGGAATTCGAATTAAAAACCGAACTTTAGTGTAACCCATGCACCTAAATGGGCGTCTTAGAGGTATCATGTCTGCAGGACTAACAGATAGCGAATTGATACACAGGATAATAGGCGGTGAAACCGCGTATTATGCTGAACTCGTAAAACGATACCAAAACTTCGTTTTCACGATAGCCATGCGCTATACAGAGAGCAGAGAAGATGCGGAGGAAATAGCCCAAGATAGCTTTGTAAAAGCTTATAAGAACTTATCCGATTTTAGAGGTGAAAGTCGCTTCAGTACTTGGCTTTATACCATTGCAACAACTACGAGCTTGAGCTTTTTGAGAAAGAAAAAGCAAAAAGTTCATTCATTGGATGTGGAGCAGGTGTTTGAAGCTGCAGACCAGCAGCAGAGTCATTTTCAGGCTTATTCAGTTGAAAACAAGTCGAAAATACAGATGGTAAACCAAGCCATTGCTTTGTTGAGTGCCGATGATGCCAATCTTATTAGTTTATTTTATAAAGGAGAACAAAGTTTGGAAGAAATTGGAACCATTTTAGGAATTGACCCTAATACGGTAAAAGTTAAGCTACACCGCGCTAGAACCCGCTTGAGAGAAAAAATGCAAACCCATTTTAAAGAAGAGGTCGCAAATTTAAAAAATTGATTATGGAACAGCATTCACATTCAAATGATCCACAAGCGAAAATGGAGTTGGAACTCTGGGATTTCATTGATGGAACTATCCCAGAAGCTCGAAGCAATGAAATCGCTGAATTGATTTCCTCCAATATTGCATGGAGAAATAAATACCATGAGTTATTGGAAGCACATGAATTGCTTCTCAATACAATTGATTTAGAGGAACCTTCTATGCGTTTCACGATGAATGTAATGGAGGAAATTGGTAAGTCGAAGATTACACCCGCTACCCAGTCGTATTTCAATAAAAGGATCATTTGGGGAGTGGCTTGGTTTTTCATTTTGATGATTGCCGGATTCCTTGTGTACGGATTCAGTCAAGTTGAGTTTACCCTCGGTTCCGGCCAATCCGATATTTTTACCAATGTGGTAGACAGTAAAAAAGTAGGTAATTTCTTCAACAACTATACTACAGCTTTTCTAGGAATCACCATGGTTTCCGGACTTATGCTATTAGACATGGTGTTGCAGAAGAAGAGAAAAACAATGGCGCAATAGGAATCAAATATAAAAAAGAAAGGGGCGTTTGTGGTATAACAAACGCCCCTTTCTTTTTACTTTTTAATCAGCGGCTTCAAAAACTAGGGGTTGGCTCAGGAACCTGTTCTGCGAACGTAAACACTTTACCTTTCTCGATCCTCCATCCTCCCTCTTCCCTTCCCCTATCGGCTGTTCCATTATTAATTATTACTTATTAATTATTAATTACCCTGGCTGTTTCATTATTAATTATTAACTCTTAATTACCCCGGCTGTTTCATTATTAATT
>DGDD01000142.1:0-133 GCA_002385265.1 Chitinophagaceae bacterium UBA3961 | reverse complement strand
TTAACTCTTAATTCTTAATTATCAACTCCCTCCCATTTTCTTCTTCAATTCCGCCAGCTTAGCCTGAAAAGGATTCAAGGGTTCCGGCTTTGAAGGCTTGGAGCTTTGAGGCTTTCCTCCCCGTGGTTGCGAG
>DGDD01000197.1 GCA_002385265.1 Chitinophagaceae bacterium UBA3961 | reverse complement strand
CGACACGTTCTTAAAACGCGAAAAAGCAGTTCACAAGACCAGTATTACCAAAGAGCCTACCCTAAACTAACTTGCTTCTAAAATCAGCTACAAGCAACCCATCCTTTAGTGGTTTCCTTGTAGCTTTTTTTATGCCCTTTCATTTACATCATAGTTTTTATTTTTTTTATTTACTGCCACTCAATAAAAACAAGAACAAAAACCTAAGTGAATTCCTCTAGGGTGATGATAATTTATTATTGTAAATTACATATACCTTATATCTTTATTTTCAACTCATTAGAGAGCTTACCTCTAATAATAGTTGAAAATCCTCAATTTCCTATCATACCTACTTGCCTCAGTACTATTTCTGATCCCCGACCCTTTCTCGGAAGCCTTTCCGCCCTGTGAGTTTCTGTTACCGAAACCACAAAAAGACATATATGCAAAACCCTGCAAGCAACTTTCACATTGGTGCAAAGGCACCGGAGCTTAATCCTGAGTGGCTTAAACCAGAGGATCCTTTTCAAGGCTATTTTGAAGTAAACACTCCTGCACCAGAAACTGAGGAATTAGTGCGATCTAGATCGGCATCCAGATGGCTAAGAGACATTCAGATGATGATGGACCATAAAGCTTATTTGTTTCAGCAAACATTAAGTTCAAAATCGGGACCCTCTGTTTTTGCGAACAACAGAGATATGTATATGCTTTCCAGTTACGACTATCTCGGGTTAATTGGAAACCAATACATCGAAAATGCTACCATTAATGCCGTTCGGCAATACGGAACAGGCACAGGCGGCGCTCGAATGCTTGCGGGTACATGCTTGATTCATAGACAATTGGAAACAGCTATTGCAAATTTTAAAAATAAAGAAGCAGCCATTGTTTTTCCTTCAGGTTATGTAGCCAATTTGGCGGCGATCTCAACCTTAATTCAAAAATCAGATCGCATTATCATTGATGAATTGATCCATAGAAGTTTAATTGATGCGCTTCATATGGCTCAACTCGACTTTGAAAAATGCCGCCATAATGATATGGCTCATTTAGAATCACTTTTGGAAAAGCCCAGCACAGCCAAACGAACGATCTTAATTTACGAAGGAATCTATTCCATGGAAGGAGATCTTTGTCCCTTGCCTGAAATCGTAGCCTTGAAGAATAAATACGGCGCAATTTTATTTATGGACGATAGTCATTCCTTGGGCGTACTGGGTGAAAATGGCCGAGGCATCGACGAGCATTTCGGAATTCCCGCTCACGAAATCGATGTATTCACCAGTTCCCTAAGCAAAGCATTGCCGGGTGGTGGAGGCTTTATTGCAACCTCGAAGCAAGCTGTGATTTTTATGCAACATGCCGCCGCTCCTTTTGTTTTCTCCTCTGCAATGAGCCCTGCCAACGCAGCAGCTTGTTTGGCATCATTTGAAGTATTGGAGAAAGAGGGACCCGAGCGTATTGCCAAAGTTTTTGAAAATGCTCATTACTTAATAAAGCATCTGAACAGACTGGGGTACGACACAGGAACAACGGAATCCCCCATTATTCCCGTCATTATTGGAGACAGGGAAAAGACCATTAAACTATCTGCAAAATTGTACGAACTAGGCTTCTTAGCCAATCCGGTGATCTTCCCTGCGGTACCTCCCGGGGGCGATCGCTTGCGACTTTGCGCTACAGCGGCTCAATCGAAATTAATGCTCGACGAAGTGATTTTCGCTTTCGATATCGCTCGTTCTTGCTTGCTTTAATTTCTGTTGGTACAAGTAATCGACACCCGGCTCTTTTGGGCCGGGTGTTTTTTTAATTTAATAACAAAGGCTCCTGCGTTTCGCGCTGCTTTCCACCCTATCTTTGCGGCGCATGATCCAGTACTTCATCAATATCAACCATCAAACAGTCGAAATCGACAAGCCCGATAACGGCACTTGGGTAAACATTCTTCCGCCATTAAAGCAGGAAGAATTTTCCGAGCTCGCCGGGGAACTCGATATTCCACTCGACTTTTTAACCGACTCACTCGATATTGATGAAAGAAGCCGTTTTGAGGAAGAAGACAATGTAAAACTGATGGTAATCAAAACACCAACAGAAAACAATTCCTTCAACGAAAGTGACGCATTTTATATCACTATTCCAATTTGCATCATTCTCACCCACAATCAGATCGTTACTGTTAATTCATTTGAAAATGGAGCGATCAAAAAGTTCTTGAACACTTTTCAAAACCGCCACCCCGACAATAGAAAAATGATGGTTTTAAAGATCTTCGAGAAAATCATCCAAACCTATATGGAGTTTTTGAAGGAGATCAATGTGAGAAGAAACTTGCTGGAACAAAAACTTTACGATGCGAACCGAAATGAGCACTTGTTGCAATTGATGCGTATTCAAAAAAGCCTGGTATATTTTGTAACCGCGCTTCGAAGCAATGAGTTACTTTTAATGAAGATGGAGCGGTCTAATTTCCTATCGCTCAATGAAGAAGAAAAAGAGTTTTTATCCGACTTAATTGTAGACAATTCTCAGGCCTTAGAAATGGCCAACATTTATACAAACATTCTTTCCAGCACATTGGATGCGTTTGCAAGCATTATTGCAAATAATCAGAACGAAGTTTTGAAACGATTGAGCGTAATTACCATCGTACTTTCGTTTCCGGTGCTGGTAGCCTCTATTTATGGCATGAACGTGCCTATCCCCTACGCCAATTCCCCATTTGCATTTTATATACCGGTATCATTGTCACTAGTAATCTCATTAGTAATTGGTTGGTATTTCTTACGTAAAAAAATATTCTAAATGGCAACGCATCTTTTCAATATCAGAGTGTATGGAATTTTAACGAATGAAAAAGGAGAAGTTCTGGTAAGTGATGAAAAGATTCGAGGTGCGTATATTACTAAGTTTCCGGGAGGTGGGTTAGAATTTGGTGAAGGTACCCGCGATTGTTTGGAACGAGAGTTTTTGGAAGAAATGAACTTAAAAGTTCGAATTGATGAGCACTTGTATACTACTGATTTTTTCCAAATGAGTGCGTTTAACCCCGAACATCAAATTATATCGGTTTATTATAAGGTTACTGCCCTGGAACCAATTACTGTTCCGATTAGAACCCAACCTTTCGATTTTGATGCCCAACAACTGGCTGTTTACGAAGCCACCGGTGAAACGGAAACCTTCCGATTTATTCCAGCTGCATCTTTTAATTCCAATTCGGTGACCCTCCCAATTGATAAAGTTGTAGCCGATTTAGTAGCTGCTCAATCTCAAAAATAAGGGCACGGATTAAACTAACGTATGGCAAAGAAAAAAGCCTCTCCGTAAAAACGGAAAGGCCTCTAACGATTGCTTGCCATATGAAAATCTTAGTGCTTAGCAGCAGTATCAACAGCTTTAGCAGCAGTATCTACAGCTTTAGCAGCAGTATCTACTGGCTTTGCAGTTGTATCAACTGGAGCAGTAGCAGGAGAATCAGTTTTAGTTTCAGTTCCTTCAGAACCATTGTTACAAGCCGCGAAAGCAGCGATAGCGAAAACGAAAAGAAGCTTTTTCATGTTAACCGAAATTTTGTGTTTAACGTTAATTTCAGTTTAATACCGTTTTCGAACAGAGGTAACCTCCTTTTTTACGTTTTTTTTCAAAAAAAATTTCGGCTTCGCCATTAGCCTCAAAAATTACCCTCCTCTATTTCAAAATTCGTCATTTTTAGCCCTTGATTTGGGTTACTTTTGCTGTAAATCAAGTATTAATTAACGGTAATCAGCGTGAAGATCATTCCCAGCGATAAAGAACTACTCGAAGGACTAGCAAAGGATAACAGGCAGGCGGTGGAAACCATTTATAAACTCCACTACCAGATGATTCAATCCTTGATTATCAACAACAACGGCAGTATTGATGAAGCAAGGGACATATTCCAAGAAGCTATGATTGTGTTGTATGAAAAGTCCCGATCGCCCCAATTTGAACTCAATTGTCAATTAAAGACATATATATACTCTGTTAGTAGAAGACTCTGGCTCAAGCGTTTACAACAAATGCAACGGTTTGGACCAGAAATAGGGAAGATAGAAGAAACGGTTCCTGTAGAGGAAGAAGTGGAGAATCATGAAACCAAGAACCAAGAATTCGTGATGATGGAAAAAGCGATGCAAAGTTTGGGAGAACCTTGTAAAAGCCTTTTAGAAGCCTACTACCTTCAGAAAAAGAACATGGTTGAAATTGCCGGCAACTTTGGATATACCAACGCCGACAATGCGAAAAACCAGAAATATAAATGTTTGATGCGGTTGAAGAAATTATTCTTTGCTGAATATAAAAACAATCAAGGGTGATCATGGAAGAAATGCAATTACTAGAAGCGGTGGAAAGGTATCTCAGAGGCGAAATGTCTGCTGAGGAAAAAGCCTATTTCGATCAGCTTCGCAGATCCAATCCTGAGGTTGACCAACTGTTCGTTGAACAGTCGATCTTCTTCCAACAACTGAACCAGTTCAGTGATTGGAAGAATTACAAGTCAACTTTAAATGAAGTACATCAGCAATTACTTGCTGAGGGTGCTATTAAAGAGTCGGCGCCAAAAGCCAAAGTGATCGACTTGTGGAGAAAATACAAACGTGTGGTAGCTGTTGCAGCCGTTATTGCCGGTATCACTACTTTCATTGTAGCAGGATCTGTTTCTTACTATTCGAATAAGGCCAACCGCTTACAAGTTGAAATGTTGAGACGCGAGTTCAAGAGAGATATTAATGCAACAAAGAATGATCTCTTGAATAAGGTAAATGACGGAAAAGCAACCAAGGCACCTCAAAACAAAGCTCCGAAGAACGGTGGAACAGGGTTTATTATAGATGGCAAAGGAATCATTGTTACCAATGCTCACGTTATCAGCAATGCCAATACAATTCTCGTACTGAATAACAAAGGAGATGAATTCAGAGCGAATGTGATTTTCGAGGATCAAAAGTCTGATATTGCAATTCTAAAAATCAAGGACAACGATTTCAAAGCATTTAATGCGATCCCATATAGTATTAAAAAAGCCGGTGCTGAACTAGGTGAGCAACTTTTCACAATTGGATATCCAAGAAATGAAATTGTGTACAATGAAGGCTACATGAGTGCGAAAACCGGATTCAACGGTGATACTATGAGCTGTCAAATTGGAGTACCGGCAAACCCTGGTAACTCAGGCGGACCTGTTTTCAATAAATCAGGTGAAATTATCGGCATCATCAATACCCGCTTAACAGAAGCCGAAGGCGTTGTTTTTGCGATTACTTCTAAGAATATCTATCGTGCGTTGGAAACATTGAAAGAAAAGGATACTGCTGCTAAAAATATTAAAGTGCCTGTGTCTAGCTCAATCAAAAAAATGGATCGAATGCAGCAGATCAAGAAACTGGAAGATTATGTATTCATGATCAAAACGTATTAATCATATTCAGAGGTTCAACTTTCTTCGTTGCACTATGAGCAATGTGCCTTCAGAAGTGAGTTGACCGAAATGAAGAAGGTTTAGGGGGATTTTAATAAAATCTCCCTTTTTCATGGGTTTAACTTTTTCTCCTAGTACCAAATTAAAGGTCCCTTCCAAAACTAATAAAGATTCTTCCTCGTCGGTATGAACTTCGGGTTTAGTGTCGGTTTTTGTCCAAAATATAAATTGCTCCACTTTGGGTTCCTCTTTAATTAGTTTCACATATTGGTTCTCATTCCTAAAATTAAATGCTTCTTGCGCCACCAGCTTGGACCAGTTTTCTATATCGGAATGGGAATTAATGAGAGGGGTATCATCGAGCCCCATTTTTTCTTCTAAATTGATTTGATCAATAACACTCCAACAAGCTTGTTCTAAAGAGCTGTGAGGTTCTACAGCTTTTCGACGAGCATATCGACTCAATACTTGTACTTGTGAGTTCAATTCAACTTTCAATTCATGATATACTTCTGCTGCAAGTTCAACTTCCTTTTGGGTTTGTTGATCTAGCAAGCCTAGACAATAGTCTTCTAAAAGTCCATTTTGTATGAAATAGTGAAGGGGCTTCATAAAGGCATCGAAGATCTCAATTCAGAAAACGATTGTTTAATTTGATTTGATATGTTTGGAATAGAATCTTCCATTATTATACTCAGTTCTTCCAATGAAAATCCATAAAACCATAAAGCATCCAATACTTGGTGATTCAAATATTGCTCTTGTACCTCTTCCGGCACTTTCAAACTAATGGAAGGGAGCCGATCTAAAGAGGCTTCTTCAAAAGCATGACCAAATTCCGGAATTTGCTTTTTACGTATGTGTTGTAATGCTAGTTTACGAGTAATGCCAAAAACCCAAAGTGAAAAGGGCTGCCTTTCATCGTACTCATGAATATGTTTCCAAATAAATGAAACTGCAGCAATCGTATATTTTTCAGCTAATGAAACCGACTTAAAGCAGGAGATTCCTATGCCATAGATGGTAGCACCATACTCTCCAAAAAAAAGATTGAATCCATCCTTGTTACGGGATTTTATCAATTCTACGATTGTTTTATGTATAAATTCAGAGTGCAATACGTAAACGATTGTTCTAAAATACAAAAATTGATTCGAATCAAGAAATCACTGCAATCGCTTGCGAAAAAGTTTCACCATTACTAATCAACAATTTACACATTATCATAATATTAACTTCAAGTATGGAGACAAAATAAAACCCGCTCTGGAAGCGGGTTCTAAAACATGTAATTTTCAAATAATATTAAAAACGCAAAAAATATTTTACAAACAGTAATACCCAGAAACCACTAATTCCATAAAGCAGTTGGGTACTCTCCACTCTCTATTAAAGCATCCAAGCTATTCTTTACCGCCGGTGCGTCTTCTTTATAAGTCACACCAAACCATTGAGAAGTAGTTGGAATTACATTGATTACCCCACCCTCTTTGATAAATTGATCGGCTACTATTGGAATAAAAAATTCTGATTTGGGAACAGCAATCGAACTCGTCAAAAATTCTTTGAACAAGTGCTGAGTATAAGGGAAAATGGAAGGATGAAAGCACCAGAAGTTCATAGAAACAGACGTAGAAGTTGATAG
Source organism: Chitinophagaceae bacterium UBA3961 (assembly GCA_002385265.1). GTDB lineage: Bacteria > Bacteroidota > Bacteroidia > Chitinophagales > Chitinophagaceae > Endoryza > Endoryza foliicola. The sequence continues at coordinate 1,871 of DGDD01000197.1, read as the reverse complement.
TTCCTTTGGCTCCAACGAATCATCACAAACTACTCTTCCATCTTTGAAGCTAATGTTTAAGCGTTCTGCGATTCCTGTAAGGTTTCCGGCTGAATCAACTTCGCAAACTCCACGATTCACTGTTCCGTGATCTGATAAGGTTTTCATTAGGTTGTATCCAATTATTGAGAATTGCTTCGGAGAGCAATCATTTGCCAGAAAGTTATATGCGCGCTGAAACGCATCGCGTCCGTAAAAATCGTCTGCATTGATCACAGCAAACGGCTCTTTTACTTCGTTCATAGCGCAAAGTACCGCATGGGCAGTACCCCATGGTTTGGTTCGATCCGCCGGAATGGTAAACCCTTCTGTAAAGGCTGTCAACTCCTGATATACATATCCGATCTTTATTTTACCGTTGAGTTTGGGCTCAAAAACGGATCTGAAATTTTCGGCAAAATCTTTTCGAATAATAAATACAACTTTTGTGAAACCCGCTCTGATGGCATCATAGATGGAATACTCCATGATCGTTTCTCCACTGGGTCCAAAACCCTCCATTTGCTTCATACTACCGTATCGTGATGCCATACCGGCTGCCAGGATAAGTAAGGTTGCTTCCATGTAAATTGTTATTTTTGAATATTGGCGCTAAATTAATTTAAATCCTTGATTATAAGATGATTCCAGCAGATTTACCCACTGGCGTAGTACTAACGAACGCCTATGTCCAAAAATTGCCGGAATCACTATTTAATTTGGAGGCTCCGGAGGTAGCTGTGTTAAGGTTGGACAAATTAGACCCTGACATCTCCGGCAACAAGTGGTTTAAACTCGCTTGCTATCATGAAGAACTAATTCAATATGGAAAAACCGGAATGGTCAGTTTTGGTGGCCCCTATTCCAATCATTTAATAGCATTAGCCAAACATTGTAAAAACAACGGGCTGAAATCGGCGGCCTTTATAAGAGGGAATTACTTTCCAAAACTCTCCACTACTTTGCAACAATTGCAAGATTGGGGCATGGAATTGCTGTTTACTTCATTAAACGACTACGCAAATCCGAACCTATTAAAGGACCGCTTTTCTACACAATTTCAAGACTATGTTTGGATTCCGGAAGGTGGAGCCGGAGTCACAGGAATTAAAGGGGCAGGTTTGATCTCACAACTATATCCCCTATCAAACTATACCCATATTGGTTGTGCAGTGGGTACGGGAACTACCATGGCGGGATTGTTGAAAGAAGCTACTGCGCAACAAACAATCATTGGCGTCTCAGCTTTGAAAATGAAAGACGAACAAAGCGAAATCAAAGCGATGTTAGAAGGTATTGCCACTGATGCCAAATTTGAATTTTTCACTGCTTTTCATGAGGGGGGATATGGAAAAACCACTCCTGCTCTTTTGAATTTTATGAACCGATTCTATAAAGAAACACAGATACCCACCGACATCGTGTATACAGGGAAGTTGTTTAAAGGAATTTTTGAGCTAATAGCAAACGCTTATTTCCCGCCCAAATCGAAGCTCCTACTGATTCATAGTGGAGGATTGCAGGGAAACCGGTCCCTCCCGAGCGGCAGTTTAAACTTTTAACAAGATTGGGAACTATATTTGTATAGCTCTATAATACTAGTTGATCAAACAGTACGTTTTTAAAATAGCATGGTTAGATTCAGACTCCTTCTTTTATTGTTAGTAGCGGGGCCATTATTTGTGAAAGCTCAGGATACCCTTCCAAAATTTAGTGCTACCACTACGGGTACTAAAGTTATTGTGAGTTGGGTAAACCCCAATCCAAATGTTACTCAGATAAGCATCCAACGTTCACTGGATAGTTTAAAAAACTTTAAGACGATATTGACGGTGCCGGATCCAACAGTACTT
>DGDD01000168.1:21167-27293 GCA_002385265.1 Chitinophagaceae bacterium UBA3961 | reverse complement strand
CTAAGACCATTATACTTTGCGTTAAAACTTCTTCCCTTCGCCGAAGGCGAACAACTCAAAAACTACAATGTTGGATTCAATAGTCTTCCGCTGTGCAACAAATCATTGATTGTTTCAGCAATACCGGAAGAATGGCGGAGAGCGTCTAAATGCCTGCTGTGGTGGAGATCGGTGCCTACTAAATTGATGTAATCTTTCTTGATAAGATACTGCGCCATGTCAACGGCAGCCTTACCATAGTGGCCCGTAAGAGAGAGAATATTCAATTGAAACAAACATCCGATGCTTTTCAACTCATCAAATAGTTCGCGTCTGTTCCATAAATAGCTGTAACGCTCAGGATGCGCTAAAATGGGCTGGTAGCCGTTGATTTGAAGTTGGAAAAACTGCTCCTTGTAATCCAAGGGAGCCGTTACAAATGAAAACTCTACCAGCACCTTATTTTCATGGATGGTGAGCAATTCTGTTCCTTTCTCAACCATCTGCTTAAAATGATCATCCATAAAATATTCCGCAGCTGCTCGCAAGGGAATATCAACACCCGCCATTTTCAAATCGTCTTCCATCATTCTACGCGCACCATTGATCGTCTTCGCGTCATTATTGTACATGTCGCGGATCACATGCGGCGTCGCTACCAATTTCTCGTATCCCAAATCCTTCAAACCACTGATCAATTCTCTAGAAACCTCGCTATCCGGTGCACCATCGTCGATCCCCGGTAATACATGCGAATGCATATCTACTCGAAGTCCACTAAAGTCGAGGGGTTTGGAGTATTTCTTTTTGAAAATTGAAAACATAGTGGCAAATTAAGAATTAAAAATTAAGAATTGTAGCCCCTTTTCTAGAGAAGGACGAATTCGGCTGTTTCATTATTAATTATCAATTATTACTTATTAATTCTCTCATACTCGGCATAAACTGCTTCAATCCCCTCTCGCAGACCAATCTTGGCTTTCCAGCCCATAGCATGAATTTTGGAAACGTCCATTAATTTACGAGGAGTGCCGTCGGGCTTCGAAGTATCGTAGTTGATGCTTCCTTGATAGCCAACAATATCTTTTACCAGATGGGCTAATTCACCAATTTCGAGATCCTCTCCCACTCCAATATTCACCAATCCTTCTTCATTGTATTCCTGCAATAAAAAATAACAAGCTTCCGCTAAATCATCGGCATGCAAAAATTCTCGCTTAGGCTTACCTGTTCCCCAAATCGTTACTTCGGGAACATTATTGATCTTCGCTTCGTGAAAGCGACGAATCAATGCAGGCAATACATGCGAATTCTGAGGATCGTAGTTGTCATTGGGGCCATACAAATTGGTTGGCATCGCAGAAATGAAATTGCAGCCGTACTGAGCCCGATAGGCATCGCACATTTTAATACCTGCAATTTTTGCTATAGCATAAGGCTCATTGGTTGGTTCCAACAAACCCGTTAATAAGTACTCTTCTTTCAAAGGCTGTGGCGCCATTTTCGGATAAATACAAGAGGAACCCAAGAACAGTAATTTCTTCACCCCATTCACATAAGCTGCATGAATGATATTCGCCTCAATCATCAAATTATCATACAAGAACTCTGCTCTATAAGTATTGTTCGCAATGATTCCACCCACTTTCGCTGCAGCCAAAATCACATATTCAGGCTTCTCCTTTGCAAAGAAGGCATTCACCGCCGACTGATCTCTCAAATCCAATTCTTTCGATGTTCTGGTAATGATATTGGTATAGCCCTTTTGCTCCAAATTTCTTTGGATGGAAGAACCTACCATGCCGCGGTGGCCGGCGATGTATATGGGAGACAGACGTTGCATTTTCTATTCTTGTTTAGTACATTGTTTCAGATGGAGGCTTTAGGCTTTGGGCCTTAGGCCATTCCAATTAACAAAAACGTTTGTATAAAGTATTCAGCCCAAGGCCTAAAAACCTAAGGCCTAACGCCTAAACACCTATTCAAACTGATTCCTAATCACATACCCATTATCCTTCAACAATTTCTCTCTCTTAAACAGTTCCACATCAGCGGCAACCATTTCCTGAACCAACATGGGTAAATCGTACTTGGGTTTCCAGCCTAGTTTTTCTTGTGCTTTGGTAGGATCTCCAATTAATAGGTCTACTTCCGTAGGACGATAATAACGTGGATCAACAGCTACCACTTCCTTACCAATTGGCAATTGGAATTCAGGATTACTGCAGGCTGTTACAACCCCTACTTCCTTGTCATCCGTTCCACTAAACTCAACGGTGATGCCCACTTCAGCGAAACTCATTCTCACAAATTCACGCACCGGCGTGGTAACACCTGTGGCAATTACAAAGTCTTCTGCTTGCTCTTGCTGCAAAATCAACCACATTGCTTCAATATAATCCTTTGCATGACCCCAATCGCGCTGAGCATTCAAATTTCCTAAGAAGATCTTGTCTTGCATACCCAAGGCAATTTTCGCCACACCTCGGGTGATCTTACGCGTTACAAAGGTTTCACCGCGCAAGGGGCTCTCGTGATTGAAGAGAATTCCATTGGCCGCAAACATACCATAAGCTTCACGGTAGTTTACGGTGATCCAATAACCGTAGAGCTTCGCAACAGCGTAAGGACTTCTTGGATAAAAAGGTGTGGTTTCAGATTGTGGCACTGCTTGTACCAATCCATACAATTCGGAGGTAGAAGCTTGGTATACTTTTGTTTTCTTGATCATGCCTAACAGGCGAACCGCTTCGAGAATACGAAGCGTTCCGATACCATCGGCATTGGCAGTATATTCGGGTGTTTCAAAACTTACGTGAACGTGGCTCATTGCCGCGAGGTTGTAGATCTCGTCGGGTTGAACCTCCTGAATAATTCGAATCAAATTCGTGCTATCCGTTAGATCACCGTAATGCAATTTGAAGCGCACGTTGCGTTCGTGAGGATCTTGATAGATGCTATCGATACGATCGGTATTGAACATTGAACTTCTTCTTTTGATACCGTGTACTTCGTATCCTTTCTTCAATAAGAAATCACTGAGATAAGCTCCATCTTGTCCGGTAACACCGGTGATCAAGGCAATTTTAGGCATGTTATCGAATTAAAAATTGATTGATTTTTCTGAGGGGTTTGCACCATAGGGTAAAGAAATAAGGCTTGAGACCATTCATGTCCCAGGCTTTACGATCTTCTTTATTGGCATTGATGCGGTGTTTCAACGTAGCATTGCTTGCACCGCCCATGCGCATTCTTACCAAGTATTCCGGCACATAAGCCGCTTTCAATCCTGCTTTCAACATAAAGCGGAGAATGATTTCATAATCGGCAGCGGTTCTTAAATCAAGGCTGAACAATCCCAATTGATCGTATACTCGCTTTCTAACAAAAAAGCTCGGATGCGGCGGCATCCATCCCCAATAAAAGCTATTCGGAGTGTAAGTGCCCGCTTTCCAACTGCGCACTACTTTTGAAATATCGTGCTGTTGAACGTATTGAAGATCGCCGTACACCAAATCCACTTCAGGATCTTCGAAGGCTTTCATCACTTTGCTGAGCACACTGTTGTGTTGATAGAGATCGTCGGAATTCAAGATACCCACTACCTCACCCGTTACCAACCGAACACCTTTGTTCATGGCATCATAAATTCCCTTGTCTTTGCTGCTTTCCACTTTGGCTACATGGGGAAATTCTTTTACAATATCCAAGGTATTGTCTTTCGAAACACCGTCTACTATCAAATGCTCAATGTGCGGATAATCCTGCGCAGCGATGCTGGCAAGCGTATCTCGAACCGTTGCGGCACTATTATAGGTAGCAGTGATGATAGAAATGGTCATGGATATTGTTTTGGTCGGCTTTGAAACGAATTAGGAAGAGTGTCGAGTGATCACGCAGTTCTCCAACACCAACATGTCCATTTGCGTTCTCAAGTAGCAATCCAGCGCGTGTTCTGGAGAATTCACGATGGGTTCGTTTTCATTGAAAGAAGTATTCAATAAAACAGGCACGCCTGTTTTCTTTCTAAATGCTTCAATCAAATTATAATACCGCGGTGTTACAGCTTTATCTACTGATTGCAAACGTCCTGTACCATCGGCATGCGTTACTGCCGGAAGTACACTGTGTTTTTCTTTTTTAATAGGGAATACTTTCTCCATGAAAGGAACATCGTCCATCACTTCAAAATATTCGCCAACATACTCTTTCAAAATAGAAGGAGCGAATGGGCGGAAACTTTCACGACGTTTGATCTTTGAGTTCAACAAATCTTTCGCATCGGTTCTTCTTGGATCGGCAATAATGGAACGGCCACCCAACGCACGTGGACCAAACTCTGCTCTGCCATTGAACCAACCTACTACACCTGCATTGATCAACTGATCACTAACGATATCGTATAACTGCTCATCATCGTAGCGCTTGTATTCAATACCACGAGATTGCAAATAAGTTTCAATTTCTTCGTTGGTAAAACGACTACCTGTATATGCCGACCAAATAGCCGCAGCACGAGGTTGCTCCAACACATGATTGTAAACGTATAAAGCCGCACCCATAGAGATACCGGCATCGTGACCGGCAGAAGGGATGTACACTTTATCGAAGGTTGTGTTGCGGGTAATTTTTCCATTGGCAACAGAATTCTGTGCCACACCACCAGCAATACATACTTGTTTTAATCCGGTTCTTTTTTGAAGATGGTTGAGAATGTGGAAGATCAACTCTTCGGTGATGCGTTGAACAGAAGCGGCCATGTCTTTGTGATACTGTGTCAACTCCTCGCCTTTCTGACGTACGGCACCGAATTTCTCGGCCATGTATTCGCTGTACAAAGGTGCTACCACAGGGATATGGTCTTCACCATAACTCACAATGCCGCTTTTGGCACTTCGGAAATATTTTGAATTCAATTCAAAGAGGCCATTGTCTTTGAAAATGAGTACATCTCTAATTTTGTCAACATACTGAGGATTGCCATAAGGAGCCAAGCCCATCACTTTGTATTCATCACCGTAATGAGGAAAGCCGAGTAATTGGGTAAACGCTGTATAGAACAATCCAACGGAATGCGGAAAATCAACGGAATCGATCACTTCAATTTTGTTACCTCGACCTATACCGATCATGGTAGTACTGAAATCGCCGGAACCGTCAATAGACAACAAAGCTGCTTCTTCAAAAGGAGAAGCGAAAAAGGCAGAAGCCAAGTGAGAACGGTGGTGTTCTACTTGGTGAATTTTTGCTTTGATAGCGGCTTTAGAAACCGAGGGGTCAATTTTATGAAACTCTTCCTCTAACGAACTCACCTTTTTGGCATTTTTCAAGCGATCCAAAACCGCATTGAAACCGCCACCGGGGTTCTTCAGAAGAAACAACATTTTCTTATCGAGTTTGGCTTTGGGATCGCGGCCAATTGCGATATGATCTACCTGAGCGAGGGTAATACCTGCTTCTCTCAAGCAAAACTCAACTGCCATAGAAGGAAAACCGGCCCAGTGTTTCACGCGACGGAAACGTTCCTCTTCTGTTGCTGCGATCATCACTCCGTCTTTAAAAATCGCCGCTGAAGAATCGGCGTGGTAAGCATTTAGTCCTAGGATATACATAATCTAAAAAAATAGCTTTTTATATTGATCATTGATATTGGATCCGGCTACAAATTGAACCGCCAGTTGATGCGCTCCGTTTGACCACTCCTTATACGTAGAATGGTTCCAATCTATTGCCTGCTGAAGGCAGGAAATAAAGGCTTTTTTTTGGCTTAATGGTATTTCCCAACCTGCATGATGCTCAGCGAGTTGAGTCCATGGAGTCTGGTCACTGATCACTACAGGTTTCCCATTACAAAAGGCATCAAAAATAGCGTGTCCGAAGTTCTCACCTTGGGTAGGCAATGCAAAAATATGGTGTTTTTTATAGAGCTGGTCGAGTTCATGTGGTGGAACAGGGCCGAGAAACTTTATGTTCAAGATTTTAATTGAAGATGAAGGACGTTCTTGTAAAGGAAGAGGAACATCAACAAGAGGTGCGATAGCAGAATCGCTATTGAGGAATGTATCCCACCCCTCTTCTTGTTCCTCTACCTTCTTTGTATTTCCACTCTCCTCGTCTCCTCGTTTCCTCGCTCCTATATTCCCCCCT
>DGDD01000168.1:20675-20846 GCA_002385265.1 Chitinophagaceae bacterium UBA3961 | reverse complement strand
CCTCGCTCCTATATTCCCCCCTTGTTCTTCTTCCTCTCCCTTCTTTGTATTTCCACTCTCCTCGTCTCCTCGTCTCCTCGCTCCTATATTCCCCCCCTGTTCTTCTTCCTCTCCCTTCTTTGTATTTCCTCGTTCCTCGTCTCCTCGTCTCCTCGCTCCTATATTCCCCCC
>DGDD01000168.1:0-20342 GCA_002385265.1 Chitinophagaceae bacterium UBA3961 | reverse complement strand
CCTCGCTCCTATATTCCCCCCTTTTTCTTCTCCCTCCCCCTTCTTTGTATCTCCTCTCTCCTCGTCTCCTCGTCTCCTCGCTCCTGTATCTCCTATCTCTACAATCCCCTTACACTTCCCCCAATACTCCTCATCTTCCAACACACCTGCAATGGTCAATTTCACTTCGCCATTTACTTCCTTGAGGCATTCCAGTAAGAAATGTAGGTTTTTAACAGGGTGGATGCGTCCAATAAATAGGATATCGAGCTTACCCGATTCTTTGGGTAGTACTTCGTTTTCGAGGGCGGGTGAGCCGGGATAATTGGGTGCATAAAAAGATACAGCACCCGGAAAATAAGTTTGAATATCCTTGGTTTCTGTTTCGTCGGTTGCTTGAAAACGAATGCGTTTGTGAATGCCGAGCAACTTGAACAGTGTTAGAAATATTTTCTTCTTGGTAGATTTGAATTGAACGGCAGAGGCTTTCAACATTCCTCTGGGAGCGAGTACTGCCTTGCATTTGATCGACCCCATTCTGTGCATCAACAAGGGTTGAATAGCGAAGGGGAACGAGAACATGCTGTTCATGTAAATAAGATCGGGCTGCAGTTCGTTGATGATTGCTTTCATAGCGGCCCATTTTAGGTGGGCGGCATCGGCATACATCACTTTGGCAGGACCGTTCTTATAGTTCACCCATTCATTCACAGCGGGTAAATCCAAGCTTCTACCTCCTAAATCGGCGGTACCCGTTAGAACATAGCATTCGTATTGGTATTGCCATTGCTCCACGGCATTCACCATTGATCGAATGGGGCCACCGGCTTTATAGGCAGGAGCAAACCAGTCTATGAGAATTAAGAGTTTCAAGAGATGGGGGGGTCACCGCGAAGGGCGCAAAGCTGTCGCGAAGGGTTGTTGTATTTGGATGGCTTTCTGTGATTTATCTTTTAACCGCAGCGGCGCAGCGAGCGCAGCGGTTACGCAGCGTTAGAATTCAATATTCAATCAACCTAACTGCGATCAGGATTTACAAGATTAAAGGATGTACAGGATTGTTTCTTTAACTTCTACATTCCCCCTGTTCCTCTCCTTGTTCTTTTTTGTCTTTCCTCGCCTCCTCTTCTCCTTTTTCCTGCATCCCCCTGTTCTTCCCCCTCTTCTTTCTCTGTATTTCCTCCTTCCTCGTCTCCTCCATCCTCCCTCTTATACTCCGGCTGTTCAATTATTAATTATTAATTATTAATTACCCCCCACGTTTTTCTCAATCCAATACTCCAACACCACCAACAACCAAACTTCCATCCAGCGTACTTTACTATCGGGTTGTAAGAAAGATTGCCAGAGATTTTGAACTGCGGTGGCATTCATGAACGGACGTTTCGCGAGTGCATTGATATGCGTTTCGCAGAAGGAACGCAATTCGTTTTTCATCCATACATTCCAGGGCAGGGTGAATCCTTGCTTGCGACGTTGTGTAATTTCTTTGGGAAGCAATCCACCTAAGCTATCCACCAATAATTGTTTGGGCGAGGAAGTGAGTTTCAACTCGTCGGGGATATTGAGAACGTAGGTAATTAAATCATGATCGAAGAATGGCTCTCGAATTTCCAATGCATGTGCCATTCCCATTTGATCGGTATCTTTCAACAGCGTTTGTTGGGTGTAACCCATCAACTCGGCTATAGTGATTTGACTGAGATCAGGATAACCTGTAATAGCTTGAATGCTTTCATTGATTTTTGATTCAATGATCAGCTCTTCCGGAACTTTTAATTTAGTCAACTGCGCTAACTGATCTTTTGTAAACACTGATCGGAAAATTGGATAGGTATCTTCTACCCCCACCGATTCTTGTTCCATGATCAATCCCAATTTATGCAGACTTACTTTTTTCGATTTTGACAAGATCAAGCCCAAAGGCCAGCGCAGTAATTTGGAATACTTCCAATAGGGCACTGCCGACTGCAGCTTTTTGAAATGACGGTAAAACGGATAACCCGCAAACAATTCATCTCCCCCAATACCCGACAGGGCTACCGTTATGCCTTGCTGTTTTACTGCTTTAGAAACAACATATGTATTGATACCATCACCGCTTGGAGTATCCATTGCATTCAATGCCGGCATGAGGTCTTGCAATAATTCTTCCGGCTTCAATAAAATATGATGGTGATTGGTATTGAATTTTTTAGCCAGTGCAGTAGCATAATCCGATTCATCGAATTCCTTTTCGGAAAAAGCAATATTGAAGGTATTGGGGGCATTGCTTACAGTAGACATCAATGCAACAACAGCACTAGAGTCGATACCACCTGAAAGAAATGCTCCCACAGGCACATCGCTCACCATTCTTGATGCCACTGAATTTTGCAACAACACACGGATATTGGAAGTAACCGCTTCATGATCTGAAAAATCATAATAGGCTTGTTGCTCCATGATATCCCAGTAAGCGAAAGAACTTTGCTGTCCTTTCTTCACTTTCATATAATGACCTGCTTCCAACTGTTTGATGCCCTTGATAATGGTTTCAGGGCTGCTCACCGATTGGTAGCTGAGAAATTCTAAAATTGCAGCTTCATTCAAATCAGCCTTTACCAAGCCCGAGGCAAGAATGGTTCTGATTTCTGATGCAAAAACAAAATATTGATCGTTTGAATAGTAGTAAAGTGGTTTAACTCCAAGTCGGTCGCGCACCAAATAGAGCTCTTCATTTTTTTCATCCCACACAGCGTACGCAAACATGCCTTTAAAGGCTTTTACTCCTTGCACACCAAAATGAGCAAAACTTTCTATTACAACTTCGGTATCACTGGTAGTTTTGTAAGTGGCATTTGGAATTACGGCACCTACTTCTTTGTAATTGTAGATTTCGCCGTTGTAAACCATGTGAAAATTTCCGGAGCGATCGGTAAAGGGTTGATTAGCGCCTGTTGAGGTATCGATAATGGATAGACGACGATGTCCGAGTCCAATTTGATTTTTCGTAAAAACTCCTTCTGCGTCTGGGCCGCGATGTCCCATAGCTTTTGTCATGCTACGCAGCGTGGATTCTTCCGCTTTTTTTCCGTTAAAATATAATACTCCGGCAATACCGCACATAAAAATCTAAGGTGTTAATCAGGCCTAAGGGAACTTCGTATAGTAATAAACGTAAAGGTAGGGCTAAATGGATTTACGGCATAAAAATACCTGCTTACCATAAACCTGCAGCAAACTTTTTGTTAATAGGCTGCAAAAGTTCGGTCGCCTTTTTCAAAGGTTTGTGGCGATATAAATACAAGCGTATAAGCAGCAAACTCAGGTACAACGTGATTCCTACACGAAAGATTACTTTGTACTTACTCAACACCCACACGCGAACAGAAACTGTTTTCACATACTCCTCTCCTTTCACCCAACTTAAAATTTGCTTAAAGGCCGGCATGATCACCGGAATTTTGTTCCAGTTGGTATACTGAACATCTTCGTATCGGTAACTGGTATCGTAACCAACAGGTACCTGTTGTTTGTAATAATCCCAATGTGATTGTATATTTGCGAATCCGGCGAGTTGACCTTTTTCATCAATGAATTTTAATTCGTACAAAGGGTCTAATACTCTCCACTTCCCGTTAACATAAGCTTCAATTATGATGTGGCCTCCGTAAATTCCTTTGGCTTTCATTTGACCAAAGCGAAAGGGAATATCAAACTCTCGAAGTAATCGTCCCATTACATATGAACTACTTCCGCAAGCCCCTTTTCCGGTCATTAAATCGAAGGTTACCGGTTGCAAAATTTCGGCTTTGAAACCTTTCAGATCGGTGTCTCCGAAAATTTTACGACGACGTGCTTCCAAATAGTGAGTCATGGAAAGGCACTTGTTTACGATACTATCTTCTGATTTTAAAGCTTCCGTGCTCATGGTACTGCGCACATTTTGGGCGATGGCGCCAAAAAGTTGCTCTTCGTAGGCATTTTCAGTATAGGCATAAAACAACCCGAACACAAACAACCCATGCAAAAAATAGGTCAATTTGTGGTTCCGGAACAGGTTTCCGGCAGCTTGTCGGATGCGAAGTAGAAAATTCATAACTAATTAATAATTAACAATTAATAATTAATAATTCATCAGATTCCAGTTGCGCTAGTGTTTCTCGCATTGCAAAAAATTGAAGTTGTAACAAGCACTTAATTTAATACAACGAAGCGCCAAAAAAGAAGTCTTATTTTTTGACTCTTTGAAACAAAGCGTGTCCTTAATTATTAATTGTTAATTCTTAATTTTTAAAACTTTTCATATAACGGTACACCTCAACATATTGTTGTTCAATATACTTAGGTTCAAACTGTATTACATTGGTAAATCCTTCACTAATAAGCGCTTCTCTATAATTGGAATCGTTAATTAGTCTTAGAATTCCTTCTCGAATGGACTCGATTTGGTGCGGATTTACCAAACATGCGCCTTTCCCGGCCACGGTTTTCATGGGTTCTACATTGCTGGTAAGTACGGCCCTGCCTGCTTTCTGACCTTCAATGATGGGCAAACCGAACCCTTCATAAACGGAGGCAAACAATACAATATCGGCATCGGCATAGGCCTCGGCCATTTCTTGATCGCTAAGATTTTTGCGGATTTCAAAAGAAAGTCCCGATTTTTCGAGAAGCTCCAGGGCTTCCTCTTTAAAATTCCCCACCATAATCAAATGAGCAGGAATTCCTTTCAATGCTTCCAGCGTATTGGCCAGGTTCTTATTCGGTGTTACACCAATGAATAAGAATACAGGACGTTCCGAGTTGAAGGTTTTGGGACGGTGATAAATATGCTTGTCTACCGGGTTATAGATCACTCGAATTTTATCGGGGTTGGTTCCGGTATGTTGTACGATTTCGTCTTTCGATTGTTGAGAAATGGTAGTTACAACTTTGGCTCTTTTCACCGGCCAATCGAGGAACAATTTCTTCATCACCCAGCGTTTGAGACCTTTGTGGCGGTACAAAAAAACGCTGTCGTGAATGGTAAGGACTGTTTTATTAGGCGGCAAGGCAAGCATTAGATAATGCGCCAAACCGGTGATATGATAGATATCTGCTTTTTGAGCGGCGGCGGCTCTGCAGTTTTTAAAAATAGAAATAGGATCAGCTTTTCCTTCCGGAAGGTGCCAATCGTGAAGGGTATCGGTACTACCCTCGGGCAATCCCACTTGCGCGAACACCCGTTCGAAGCTATGAAACTGCGGAGCTGATTTTCGAAAAATACGGAGTATGTACATCGCTAGAAAGTATAAACTAGAAGGGTGACCCGAGGTTTAATCGTAAACCCATTTTTGGATGGAAGGGAAAACGAAACGGGCCAAAAAGTAAAACACGATAAAATCGGTAAGCAGTCGCCCGAACATATACAAACCATCTGATTCAAATGAGGCGAAATTGAATAAAGCAACATTAACCAACCCGAATCTAAGAAACAAATTCAAGGAAACCATGTTATAAAAGGTTTTATAAATAAACCCTGTAAACAATGACATTCCAATTAAAACAATAAACATGCCTATAGGTCCAAAATCCACAAATGCATCTGCAAAATAACCAAGACTAAACGATGAACCTTCCTTTAAACCTGCAAATTTTTTTCCTGTAAACTTACTTGCCTTTTCAGAGGCATTGTATAGTTTTTTATTGGGGTTTAATATTCTTGGGGTTAGAACATAGGAAATATTTTCACCCCAAATCTTTCCATTCTGAAATGGTATATCGTCGGGTACTTTATCCATTGATAAGGCAAAGTGATACACATACTGTAGTCTATAAGCTGTGTAAGTTAGAGCCTTCTGATACTTCTCATAATCAAGGTTTGTAACTTGTTCTCCAATCTTCCCGAGTGCATCTTCTCTAGAAACTGATACAACTTGCTGTCTTGATCCCTGATTTAAATAGTTTCGATACTCACCTTTTATTGCTGACCAAGTTAATAGCAACAACATCAATGACAGTCCAATAAACAATAGTCGAATAAATTGTTTAAATTCTATTAGTTTAATAAATGTAAATGACAGTATGATCACAAAGAAGATTACTTCTTTAAAACTTGAAAAGTAGGAGTACAATCCCACTGTAAACTCATATAATACAATTAAAATCAACCACCATCTGTGAGTGTTCTGAACCCAGATTACAAAACCAAGCCAGAGTAGAAACACCCACTTCAATGATGATATAGTAACTAGAATTTGAGCAAAACCACTTGTTGCACCTAGGATGAAACCAATACCACTTAGGAATGCAGTAGAGATAACATATAAAATCAGAAGCTTTCTTTGATTGATTGCTTGAGCAGAAATCTTAAAATCAGTATTATCATATACTTTTAGTTTACCAATCATGAGATTCGAAGTTGCCGCCATAACTGCCAAGCCTACAATTGACAAGAAAAAAGCATTTCCTCCATTGGGGGTCATCCCATCTAAGTCTTTATTCAACAAATTCATCCATAATATGAAAGAAAAAACTTGCAGCCATTGAAGAAAATAGGAAAAAATAAAAATTCCCGGTGTATGAATCTTCCAGATAAACTTGATTAGTGCGGTAAGTGCAAGCAACCCAGCCAACATGTACACCCCATTAGGCAAGAACAAACTTGCTCCCAGTAGAACGTACATCATGATGACCATTCCACCGGAAAACTGTATCGGTTTATGTCTATTTAGTTTATCCAAAACTGCTTTATTGAAATGTAAATTTAGTTCTTATTAATGATCCAACTGTTGACTGCATTTGCGATTGCAGAAAAGCTAAACGACTGAATGAATTTCTGCGCTGTTTTTCCATCGCTCAATAATTCAGCTCGAGGTTTTATTAATGTTTCCGTTAATGCGTTTACCAACTCTTTGTGATTGTTCTTGGAAACAATCAAACCAAGTTCATTCTGAACGATTAAGTCTTGAGCCCCACCGCAAGCAGTTGAAGCTATTACTTTTCGTGCGCTGGCCATGGCTTCATTCAAGGCCAAGCCCCAAGTTTCTCCAGGGCCGCTTGATGGTAAAACAAACACATCCCCCAAACGGTATACAGTAGGCATTTGTTGCTGATTCTGAAATCCGATGAAATGAATGTTTCCTTTTCCGGCTGCCACTTCTTTCAGCTTTTCTTCCAATACACCCGATCCGGCAAAAATGAGATATGTATTTGGAATGTTGGCTTCTAAAAAGGCTTTCAATAGGCCAAGAGGATTTTTTTTAGGCTCTAATTTCCCGGAAAAAAGAGCCACTCGAGCATCTATAGGAATACCGAGTTGCACCCGCCATTCTGCTGCTCTTTCTTCCGCTTTTGGTGCGGTTTCAAAGCGGTGATTATCGATAGCATGGGGTGCTCTGATCAATTTAGTAGAGGGAACCCCGTGTTTTATGAAATATTCTTTGTTTGCTTCGCCGGTATAGATTGATGAATCAATGTGCTTATATACCCAGCCCAGTATCATTCTTCTTATGAGCTTTTTTATCGAAAATTGAGGTGCTTCGTCTAATAAAGTGGAGTCGCCTCTGAATAAAATGGGAATGCGCTTATGAAAATACCTCATTAATTTGAGGTGCGATTTAAAACTCCACCCGAATAATAAGATACCATTTGGACCGTATTCATTGATTTCTTTGATCAAATTCGGATTGTCGATTCCGGTAAAGTGACTCGAGCCGGGCTTTTGGCTGATATTCCTTGTAAAATGGTAATCGTATCCTTCCAATAAGGGAATATCCCAAGTAATGGTTTGTTTGAAATTAGGGTCAAACAAGGCTCCTTCTTTTGATTGCTCCCATGTATAAAATACTTTTACATTCAAGTCACTCGATTTTGCCAATATTGCAAAAAAGGGTGCATTGTATTGGATGGGATGTGTAGTTACAATAGCAAGCTTTTTCATCAATAAAGCACTCCAAAAATTTTTCTCTTAGATGCCAACTTCACTCTTTCTGTAGCAGCAGCCACATCTTTAATATAGATCGTATTGTGCGTCCCAAATCCATCGGCGGGAGTAATGCTGCGAGAAAAAGGTTCATATACACAAGGTGTAAAACCATTTTTGACCAACTCTTGGTGAATCCAAGTTTCATCGAACCCATAATTGGCTCCACTTCCATTCAACTCAATTATAATTGCCTGTAATATTGGGTTAGCTAGTGTAGCCTGCATTCCTTTTATCACCGGTGTTTCAAATCCTTCAACATCTATTTTAGTTAGTACAGGACAACCTTCTACTGAAACAATACTATCGAATGATTTAATGGGAACTTCTACTGCTTGCAAATCTTTTTCTTCATTTGTTAGTACGTGATTTATAGTATCCAACTCAGTAGAAAAGCGAAGTACTTCTTCCCTCTCCCCAATTCCAATGTTAAAAGGCTTGAGCAAATGTGGAACTTTGTTTAAAGATCGATTGCGCTCAACCCATTGAAAGGTTCCGGGAGCCGGTTCAAAAGTCAAGGTTTTCGCTTCGCAATCTGCAGCTGCCAATACACTATAAATACCAACATTGGCTCCAATATCAGCAAACAACTCTCCTTTTTGAAGAAAATGCAGCAAAAAACTCATGTCTTCAAATTCATGTAAACCGGTATAGATACTACCTGTTGCACCAGTCATTCCCTTCTTAACCCAAATTCTAGCTTTCTCGGTTAGCTTGAACTCAACATCTCTTGGAGAGAAACGTTGACTAAGCTGCCATTTGAAAAAGCGCCCGTAGGCTTTCAGCAAATTGCGCTTTGCTAAAGGATGATTATTGATGTATCGAATGATTTGTCCAATTCCCGACATGAATGATTTATTTGATAGAAGTAGTAACGAAATTTATAGCCTTTTATTCATAAGTGTAAACCCTTTAAATCAAAGTGTATACACCGTCAATCATTTGTTGTATTGAAAATCTGGATTGAACCATTGCTCTGCCTTTTTCACCCATTAGTTTTGATTGAGCTTTGTTTGATAAAGCACGAATCATTGCATCGGCCAGTTCTTGCGCAGTAAAGGGCTCAACCAGCCATCCATTTCTTCCGGTTTCGATGGTTTCTTTAAAACCTGAATGATTAAAAGCAATAACCGGAACTTGATAACTATTGGCTTCTACTGTAATTAAACCAAATGGTTCCACACTTGAGGGAGCCACAACAGTATCCAAGTTTTGATAAATCGCCTCTTTGGTCGGTTTGTAACCTTCCCATGAAATGAGTTGGTCTACTCCTAAACCTTCTGCCTGCTTTCTTAAGTAACGAGAATAGTCTTCTGAACCCTTACCAATTATAGAAAGTTGAAAGGGAGCAGTCGGAAGTTTAGATTTCAAAATGGACAGGGCTTCAAATAAAACAGAATGACCTTTTCTTGGAATAAGTTGTCCAACAATTCCGAAACGAAAGAAGGGAGTATCCTTTTTCGGAGATAGAATTTCGGGAACATCGATTCCGTTGTACACCACCGTTATTTTTGATTCCGGAACACCACACTTTATGAGATCTTCCTTTATAAAAGATGAGATAGCAACGAATTTAAAAACGAATGATTCGATTTTCCTTACAAACCAAGCCTGCTTCTTATTCCCGGAAAAACTATCGTGAATGTGAACAATGATTTTTCTATTTTTTAACCAAGGTCTTAATAAATATACTTGCTGAAACCCAGAAGTATAAATAGTTGCCTTAGGATTGTCTCGTAGTATTCTTATATAGGTTCTAAAAGCCTTTGGTGCATTTAAAAGACTGTCAAGTGTCCACATTGGCTTTGTAAGATAATACCAACCCAATTTTACTGATTGCTCGTCCAAACCTTCTTTTTGAAGCATACTTGAAAACTCCCCATTGTTCCAACCATTAGTAACTGTGAGTATTGAAACACCTTTATTACGTAAGCCTTTGAGTACATCAAAAGACACCCTCTCTGCACCTGAAACATAAGATGCACTAATAAAAGCTAGAACTTGATACTTATTTTGCATGATACTTCAAAGCTTGCTCAAAGAGGTTCACCTGTTTTTCAGTAAAATATTGATCCGAAAAGAAATGCGTAATTCTTGAATCTACGGTACGTTTCTTTCCCACCAATTCATAAAAAGATGGAATAGACTCCTTTATTTTCTCGAATATCTGTGCTTCGGAATCTTCTGCCTCCACTCCAACGGCAACACCAGCATTCGATTCTTCGATAATCTGTTTTACAAGACTAGCACTATTAAAAATAGAGAATATAGGAGTGGTTGATAGAATGCAATTGTAAACTTTGGAAGCATTGTAGTCTTTGTCTTGCGAACCCGGGATGAATATCAGATCAGCCGACTCTAATGTTCTTAAAGCTTGGTAGTAAGGTATACGATCCGTTCTTTCTGTAACCAATGAGGAGATGCCCATTTTCTCTGCTAGTTTGGCCACTCGCTTTTCTGCTCCTGAGATATAACTTGTTCCTAAAAAGTAAAAATGAAATTCACTTGGATTTGGACAAGTTTCTAAGAAAGCTTGAAAGAAGGCCTCAATCAATGGAAGAAAGAAGGGAGTAACGGCACCAACATATACTATTTTATTTACACCTGCTTTCGCATCAAAAGGAAAACCCGATATACCGGCCATCTTTGCAATATCAAAATCTCTTGAGGATGCTCCAAAAGGTATAACTTCCATTGGCACCCCTTTTGATCGCAGTTGATAGCGTTCTTCCATCATCTGCAAATATCCTTCCGATACACTTACCACACCTGATGCATGTGGCATGGTATCCCTTTCCATTTTTTTGTGAATGGCATAGGCAAAACCATGCTTGGGCGGACGAAGATGCTTAGGCTTGTTCTGATAGAAATCATTTCTCCACGGATCCTGTAAATCTATAACAAAAGGTATATTGAACTTTCTCTTCCAGTACTGCCCCAGCCAACAAACATGAAAGGCAGTAGTACTAAAATAAACTAAGTCAAATTTTTCACTTTTAAGTAGTCGATTTCCTGCCTTTCTCATCTGTATCAATGAACGCATCGACAATGCCCCTAACCCAACTTTACGTGTGTATTTTGTGCTGAATGCACCAACTCTAACCACACGAATGGCTTCCGGGACAGACTTTTCCAAAATAGGGTCTAAAGGGGCTTCAACAAATTCAGGCTTTACGGCTAAGACGGTGACCTTCCAATTAAAATCACCGAAGAATGGCAAACTCATCCTTACCCGATGTTGATCAGGCGTATTCACCGGAGGAAAATGCGGACAAACAATGAGTACTTTCTTCATGCCTTATTTGTTGCGATCGGTGAGTTGACGGTACACTCTATAACTTAAACTGAGTTTGGAATTCAAATGCTTTTCTTGATCGCCATCGTGGTAAATGAATCTGCGTATAGCGTATCGATCTCCTTTTGGATGGTAGATCCCCAAACCAAAATCGAATCCATTCGCCTTTAAAATTGAACCATAGTTTTCAGGAACCCTCCCAAAGGGATATGCCATTGTTTTTACACTTGTACCCAAAAGCTTCTCCAGAATATCTTTAGAAGTATGCAACTCCTTGTGAATCTCTTCAGTACTCAACTCATCAAGGGGAACGTGATTGTGAGCATGTACACCAATTTCAAAACCTGCTGCTGCAACATCTTTCAGCTCCGATTCGTTCATGATTTCTACTGATGATTTCCCTTGCTCTACGTCCCAACTATTATTACCTCCCATATGAGCCGTAGGCATATATAGGATTGCTCTCATCTTGCGACGTTGCAATTCGGGAATGGCAAAATCAAGCAAATGGCGGTAACAATCATCAATTGTCAGCATAATTTGCTTTGAAAAAATAGACGAAGACTGAGCCGTCCAACTTGAAAAATCCTTGGTTTCAATTCCGTTCCGTTCAATATAATCGAGCAAACGAATAAAGCTTGATCGCGTTATGGAATACGGCTTATGATCATCAAGCACTGCATCATCGCCAATATGATGCAACATGGCAATTGGAGGAAAGGTCATTGGAAAAGATTCTTTATTATAGCCAGCAACTTTGTCTCTTGAGACTCCCAAGAGAAATGCTCTTTGAATTTATGTTGATACTCGAACTTCGAGGGCTTTTGCTTTTTTAACAGTTGTTCAACTGCTTTTGCAGTGGCATCAATATCGCCTGAATTAACAACAGCAATTTGATCCGGAAAGAGTGAAGCTACTTCAAGCTGTCCAAGCGTAGCTGTTGCTATCACTTGAATACCAGCTTGAACATATTGCAAGATTTTGTTGCTAATAGTAGTATTCTTATTCTCCGGAAAATTGTTTTCGATAGCAAGCCCAATATCATGTCGCTTGATCTCCATATCAAGATCTTTAGCAGGTATTTGACCGGATACCACCAATTCATGTCCCTTTTGAAAAGGGAATTGCGACTTGAACCAATCAATCAACACTGTATCATGATCTCCCATCAATTTCAATACAACAGGTGTTTCTACCTGATGTAAAGCAGCAACAATCGTTTCAATACCCCGATCAGTTCCAATTGTTTGAGAAAACCATAGTATAGAGGGTTTTTCGGAAAACTTCACAGGCTTAGTCTCAATTGCTTGACTCACTTCAGGAAAACCATTGTAAATAACAAGCGGTTCTTTGTTTATTTTATAATAACTCGAGATCGCCTTTGCCATCGCTCCTGAAGGAACGCTGCAATAGGCACCTTTCGTCAACGCAAATTTTTCAATACGTTCAAGAAGCGCTACCGGTCTTGTATTGCTCAAATAGTCTTTTGAATACCAGTCTTCAATGTCAAAAGCCACTCGCTTTCCTTTTTCCGCCAACTTCATTCCTACAAATTGGGCACAATCAATATGCACGATATAAAGTTCCGCTTGCAGTTGCAATGCTGCGCGCTCTAGTAAATCGGGAGCATAACCTAAAAGAAAAGGACTGTCAATTCCTAAGAATTTCTTCAACTGAAAAGCAAGCTTTCTTCTCAAACGGTAATAAAATCTTTTTACAAAAGAAGATTGACTTGGCATCAAATTCAAAACAGCCTTGTAAGAAGGATTGCCAATACTGTTCAGAATAAGTTGGTCTCTTTCGAGCTGAGCCTCAGAAGTGAAGATTGTGATAATTTCAACATTGTATCCTGCCTTAAGCAAGGTTCCTGCCTCTTTCCAAAGTCTTGGATTTGTTGAAATATGGTGATCACTGATCAAACAAATTTTCCTCATAATCCCTCTATTATATTTTCAATTCGTTTGATCTGCTTTTGATAGGTATTGTCGAGTGCGAACGTTTTACGCATTAATTGCTTTTCTTGGCTATTCCAGAACTCGAGTTCTTTAACAACTTTTGATAACAATTCAGGTAATGGCATGTTTGAATGATCAGAACACATTTCAAGTAAATAACGCTTCTCTGCGTAGGTTTGAACAAAATGACTCACAACAATTTTTCCGTTGCTGAAATATTCCATCAACTTATGGTTATTGCTGCATTGATTCATCTCTTTTGCGGCATCGTAACAACAAAGGAAAAGATCCATCTCTCTGGTTTGCATGCGCACGTCTTCAGGATGAACGAGTCCTTTTAGAAAAACATTTGGACTGCTTTTCAAAGCCTCCACAAACTTGAGTACTTGTTGATCAGATTCTTGATTCCATTGAATGTGTTTGTTTTCATAAGACCCCCATAAATGAAACTCAATTGAGGGATTTTCATGAATCATCTTCAGAAAAATCGCATGATCAATATCAGGTCTGATCAGGTTTCCAACATATCCTATTTTCACAACCGAAGACCTTTGGTAGGGAACGGGGATTTGCTTGGCCTCATCTTCGTAAGCATGGTTAATACCATGATTAATGACATGCAGGTTCTTATTGAAAGGCTTTAAATCGTCTAATATATTCTGAGCAACAGATAAAACAATATTTGCATTCTTAGCTGTTTTGAAGAATGCAGGGTCAATAATCTTATCTACCGGATGAAATATTTTGAAAGATTTCCCAAAAACAGAAAGATCAAAAAACTGTGCACCATAAAAACTCCATACAATATCAATAGAGCCGCCCAATAACTTTTTTAATTCTGTTGCTTGGTATTTTCGAATGAAATTTAATATAGTGGAAGGAATAAATCGTTCTCCTTTTACGAAAGTATTGAACTCAACTAATTGTAGATTATTCGAAAGTTTTCGCTGAATGATGGGTTTTCTACTTTGCCTGGTTTCAGGCGGTAGCAAGTAAAAAACATTGTTCCCCATTTCAGCCAATTCCTCGGCATAATTATGCTTCGACAAACGAAGGTTGTTCCATTTGTCGGGAGAAATGATAAGAATAGTCTTCCCTTTCAAATTAGGCATACTCAACAGCACTTATCAAACTTGAAATCGTCTCAATGCTTTCGTTGCTCAATTCTGCATAAATCGGTAAACTCAAAATTCTTGATTGATTCGCATATGCGTTGGGAAAATCTTCCGGCTTATGACCTTGAGAAGCATAACATGCTAAGAATGGAAGTGCAGTAGGATAGTGAACAAAGGTTTCTACTCCTTGCTCTTTCAATGATTGCATCAATGCCGTTCTATTATTGGTTTTCACCACGTATAAATGATATACGTGCTTGAATCCTTCTTTTACCTTGGGCAATTCCAAATCAGCATTTTGTAAGAGCTCGGTATATTTTGCCGCACGATCAATACGTGCTTCAGTCCATTTTGCTAAATGTGGAAGCTTTGCAGAGAGAATGGCTGCTTGCAGTCCATCCAAACGACTGTTTCTTCCTTCAATAATATGATTGTGTTTGCCTTTCTGGCCGTGATTGGCGATCATGCGACAGGTTTCCATTAATGCAGCATCATTGGTAGCCATGCATCCCGCATCACCATATGCACCTAAATTCTTGCCGGGATAGAAAGAAAAACTAGAAGCATCGCCCCAAGTTCCAATCATTTTACCATTGATGGTAGCGCCATGTGCTTGCGCACAATCTTCCATCACTTTCAAACCATGCTTTTTTGCAATGGCCATGATAGCAGGCATATCGGCCGGATGACCGAATAAATGCACCGGAATAATGGCCTTTGTATTGGAAGTGATGGCAGCTTCGATTTTTGAAGGATCTATGGTATAATAGTCTGCTTCAATGTCTACAAACACCGGCTTCGCTCCCACATTGCCTACTGCCTCGGAAGTACTGATCCAGGAATGTGCAGGCACAATCACTTCATCCCCTTCACCAATGCCCCATGCTTTCAGAATGATTTCCAAAGAATCGGTACCATTGCCACAGGCAATTACATGATCGATACCCAAATAAGCTGCAAAGGCTTTCTCAAAATTACTTACCGGACTACCTCCGATAAAACTGGTATTCTTAATGGTATTCTCAATAGCAGCATCAATATCAGATTTAATGGTGAGATACTGAGCGTAGAGGTCAACAAAAGGAATTGTTTTCATTTTAAAGTAGTTTTAGTACCAAGGCCTTGGTAACCCAGGTTTGTCCTTTGGAATTGGTGATTGTTCTTTCTTCTTTTACGGTAAGAACCTTTTCTAGGTCCTTCCATATTTTATCATGACCTTCATATTCACACATGGAAATAATGAAGAGACCATTCGATTTCATGTTTTCATCCAAACACTTTTTAATCGTTTTTACCGGACGGGTAAAATAATAAAGTGTCTCATTAAAAATTACAACGTCAAACTTTCCATCCACATACTGGTTGTCGTAGTTAACTGTCTCCCATTTTGCTTCCGGAAACTGCTTGGCCGCAGCTTTAACAGCATTATCGGATATGTCAATACCAAAAAATGAAACCGGTTGCCATTTCTTAAAATAAGAATAGAGCACTCCTTTGCCGGAGCCAATGTCTAAAATAGAAGCATTTGATGAGGTATATTTCTTGTAGAACTCAACAATGCATTCATAATGTTCAGCTTCATCGGGGTTTTCAAGATAGTCCCATACATCGCTGCTGTATTGTTGTTCCCAGGTCGACTTAGAGACCGGGCTTCCCATACCGATATGTTTGCCCACTGTTTTGAAAAACAGATGGTTTAGTTTGTTGACAGCTCTTCCTACTACATTGCTCATTTTGGTTCGATTGAACGGATTTTTTTAGCCGGATTACCCGCGTAAACGCCAGGTTCGGTGATGTTTTTAGTGACAACGCTACCTGCGCCAATCACTACATGATCGCAAATATTCACGGGGAGGATGGTGGCATTGCTGCCGAGGGAAACATGGTTACCGATAACTGTGTGCTTCCATTTGGTTTGGTCGCCACCGGCGGGACCGCCTTCACTGAATAAGTCGTTGATAAACATCACTCCATGTCCAATAAAGCAGTTCGAACCAATGGTTACTAACTCACATATAAACGTATGGCTTTGTACTTTGGTATAGTCGCCAATACTTACTGATTTCTGAATTTCCACGAAGGGACCGATGAAACAGTTGTTGCCCACTTTGCAGCCGTACATGTTTACGGGCTGTACCACTTTTACATTCTCGCCGAACTGCACGTCGGGCGTGATCTTCGATTCGAAGAATTTAACGTGAGGATGATGTTGGCTCATATGTTTAATGGATGAAAACCCTTAGAAGGGGCTAAAGGTTCTGTTTTTTGAAATTTTTAGGTGTGCTGGTCTTTTTTTTACCGCAGCGGCGCGGCGTCCTTCGACTGTGCCTTCGGCCCGCTCAGGACAAGTTCGCAGCGGTAACGCAGCGCTGGCAGAGACTCTCTGCAATTCCTCCGTCTTCTATCTCCCTCCTATTTTACCACAGATACCACAGATTAATACAGATTCTCACAGATTAGCCTCCGATTTTCGGAGTAGCTTCACCGCAACGACCGCTAAGTGCGCCAAGAATTCGCAAAGTATCGTTGTATTTCCTCGCTCCTCGTTTCCTCTTCTCCTCGTTCCTACATTCCGGGCTGTTTCATTATTAATTATTAATTCTTAATTATTAATTAATAATTATCCTCTTCCTGCCGCCGAATATATCTTATCAATGATCTCTACAGTTTTTAATCCTTCAAAACCATTGGTAGCAATTACACCACCGTCTTGCAAAACTTCGATGACGTTTTTGTACACTTTATCATGATTACTCATGGAGCCGAAGTATTTGCCGTAGTTATTTGGGGGATTGCCGGGTGGAAGGTCTTTGATTTCGTAGCCTTCAATGCTTTGGTATTCTAATTCGTTCAAATACTGACCTCCAATTTTCACGGTTCCCTTTTCACCAAATAAAGTGAGAGATCCTTCCATGTTTTTATCGTAACTATTCACTGAATAGTTAATGGTACCGATGGCTCCATTATAGAATTGTAGGGTTGCAACACCTGTATCTTCAAATTCAATAATTCCCTCGTGATGATAGTTTTGGATATAGGCTTTTACGTCTTTCACATCCCCTACCAACCAATATAATAAGTCAACGAAATGACTGAACTGCGTGTACAAAGTACCGCCATCGAGTGCCAGCGTGCCTTTCCAAGAATTCGCATAGTATTCATTGTTACGATTCCAGAAGCAA
Organism: Chitinophagaceae bacterium UBA3961; assembly: GCA_002385265.1. Classification (GTDB taxonomy): domain Bacteria; phylum Bacteroidota; class Bacteroidia; order Chitinophagales; family Chitinophagaceae; genus Endoryza; species Endoryza foliicola. Next base: position 2,868 of record DGDD01000168.1, on the reverse strand, counting down.
CTTAATTGCGCAGAATAAATTTTTCCAAGGCGACCATCATCAATCAATTTCTTAACGGCAGCAACGGGTGGATTGAAGCGGTTTTGCTTTACCACAAACAATCGACGATTGGCTTTCTCGGCTTCTTTGATCATTTCACCACAATCTTGCACACTCAATGCCATTGGCTTCTCACACAGTACGTGAAAGCCGGCACGCAAACTTTGTATGGTATGTTCAGCATGCAATCCGTTCGGAGAACAGATGCTCACTACTTGGATCGATTTTTCATTCGCCAATAATTCCTTAGAATCGGTATAGGTGTTCGCTCCGTATTTTTCGCCCAAGGCTTTTGCTTTTTCTTCTACCGTATCACATACAGCTACCAAGGTTCCAATTTTTGCGATATGTTCTGCGTGGCGCTGTGCAATTCGTCCACATCCGATAATTGCGAAATTCATGTTGAATTATTAATTAAGAATTAAAAATAATTTGATCAATTAGTTTAATTGTTTAACCTTTTTCCAGTAGGAAAACTGATTAAAACTCCCATTCCTTTTTTCTGATATACAAACATACTGGCCGCTGCTACAGCAGAGGCTTTGTGCTGAACTGCTTTTTCAAAATCACTGAAACCACCGGCCCCACCACATGCAATAACAGGAACAGAAACAGCAGCGGCAACTTTTTCAACCAGGTCAAGATCGTAGCCTTCCCAAGTTCCATCGCGGTCGATGCTGTTTACCATGATCTCACCAATGCCTGCTTCTTCCAAAGTTTTAGCCCATTCTACAGGGTCTTTACCGGAACTCTGCGTACCGGAAAATCCATGTACTTTGTATTTTCCAAACAAGTTCTTTTTTACATCTATGGAACCTACCACCGCCTGAGCGCCGTATACATTACCAATTTCACGAACCAAAGCGGTATTGGAAAAGAGAATGGAATTCAAGACTACTTTTTCATAGCCATCGTCGAATACTTTCTTAGCATCATCGAAACTACGAATGGCGCCGCCGTATGCCATGGGCATGAAAGCTTCGCCGGCGATCTCTGCTATTTTTTTATGATCGATCCCGCGTTTATCGCGAGAAGCCGTATAGTCGAGCAATACCAGTTCATCGGCTTCTTTCTCGTTAAAGATTTTCACCGTATTGATAGGATCACCCACGTATTGAGGTTTTTGAAACTTTACGGTTTTGTACAATCCTCCATTTTGCAGCAACAGAACCGGTATGATACGTACTCTTGCCATGGATTAGAGTTTTGCGAAGTTTTCAAACACTTTCATCCCGAATTTGTGACTTTTCTCGGGGTGAAACTGTGTACCGTAAATATTGTCCTTATGAAAAGCACATACAAAATAGTAACCATAGTGTGCAGTAGCACTGGTAGCGGCTTGGTCCTTCATTTTGAAATGAAAGGTATGTACATGGTAAAAGCGTGGTTCTGCGGGAAGGGCGTTCCAAAGCGGATTCTGATCCTTGGTGCTGATATCGCTCCATCCCATATGGGGTACTTTTAGACCCGGTACAGATTCGGTGCGAAACCGGATGGTGTCGGCACTCACCCAATTCAGTCCGTCTACATCGCCCTCTTCACTGTGACTGGTCATGAGTTGCGCTCCAAGGCAAATACCTAGGATGGGCTTTTTCTTTACCAGCACTTCTTCGTTGAGGAGGTCTTGCAATCCGGATCCCTTGAGATTGTCCATGCCCTTTTTGAAATGGCCTACTCCCGGAAGGAGCAGTTTGGACGCGGCTTTGATGGTTTCGAAGTCGGAAGTGATCACCGCTTCAATACCAAGCCTTTTGAACATATTTTGGATGCTCGTGAGGTTTCCGAGCCCGTAATTAACGATTGCGATCATTTATTTAACCGGAAATAGTTTACGATATACGTACTTAAACGGTTTAAGTATGGGATAACGTATATCAATTGGCTTTTCATAGTCAAAATCGTAGTGACTTCTAGGAGGAATGGCCATGATAGCATTCCATTCTTCTGCTGTAAGTCCGAATTTCTTCAAAACAAAGTCAAAATCGGTCTTGAATTGAGCCGGATCGTAGATGGGTTTGGCCAGTTCTTCGAGGGCCTGTTCTTTGGTGATTTGACCTCCAAAGATGAGATCACTTAAGTGCGCTTTGCGCTTATCGATCTTAAATTTGGTGGGAAGAATATAACCTTGATAGAAGCGAGTCCAGATGCTTTCATAATGTTTCCCACCGTAATCGCGCCAGCCCAATTCTTCTTGAATTCTCTTTTTCACCAATTCTTTGTTGTAATCGGCATAATGTAAAACTGAAACACTGGAAACTCCTTTTATTTGCTGGTAATAGCGCTTCACTTTTGCGTCCATGAATGGAAAAGTTTTTAGTTGAACTTTACCATATGCTTTATGGATGGCTTTGATATTACGGTGATCGCTCTTGTTGAATATCCATGATTTAGGCAGGGTGTTCTCTGTTTGTACATTCGTGCCACTCAAAATATATTTAATATTACGTTCGCCTGCCAATCGATACAATGAAGCGAAAATAGCGTGATCGGTAATGGCTTCGATGTCTACCACAGAGGCCTTTAAATAAGATAATTGCAAATCTTTAAACTCTTCCCAATTGATGACATACGTATATAAATCGAATCCCAATTTATTTACTATGTTTTCAATATTCATTACGCTCAACTCAGAGTTCCATCCATTATCAAAGTGAACTGCCAGTGGTCTTAATCCCAATTGCTTGGCTAGTAAAGCTACATAAGTACTATCTACTCCACCACTCAAGCCCATGATACAATCATATTCTTGATCTTTACCCGCTTCTTTTATTTTTGTTGCAATAGCTTCTAATTCAGGCCTTCCCGCAATTCCTCTTTTTACCGACACAG
>DGDD01000185.1:29611-44774 GCA_002385265.1 Chitinophagaceae bacterium UBA3961 | reverse complement strand
ATGTATGATAATGTATCATAGAAGAACTGGTCAGGTCTTCCATTTTGCTTCATAATAAACGAAAGATACATTTTCTTTGTAGCAGCATCGTAACGGCTGTCAGTTACCGCAGGGTTCATCACCAATACGCGGCCACGACCATCATCCGGAATATCGTTCTTTACGGCAACCAATTTATTGGTAGCATCAAAAGTAAAACGAGGTGCCGTAGCTCCGAACTGGGTAGCACCGCCGCTAGCTGTAAAAGCTGGCAATAAAGCAGAATTAAACCCATTCTCAGTAGTTACGCTGTTAACTCCGGCTGTGATTAACTGAAATTCGCCCCAATGGAAGGTTTGATTGTCGGCAATACCATATGCCCCCCAACCTACTGATTTGATAGTTAAATCCCAAATGCCATCAAAACGGTTCTTCACACCAATTGGCAGAAGAATGTTTTTGTAATTTGAAGAGATGGTTTCACCGGATGCATCTGTAATGGTGAATGCTAACATGTTCTCTTTAGAGAGGTCAACCTTAGAAGTAAAAATCTTCAAAGGGAAAGTAGCCTCGTTTTTGTCGGCATCAATTGTTACTGAATAAGAATCCAATGACCAAGAGGTAGCACCTAGTTCTTGATAATTGGTACCAAACTGAGTGTTATGACTTGTAATCAAAGCACTGTTTTTGGCGATGGTTACAGTCAAAGGTTTACCCAAAGGTTTGCTCCATGATACCCGGACTTTAATATTAAGTATGCTAGGAGTATCCGCTGCTTCAAATGCAATGATAGCAGCTTGGTTTACAGCCGGGTAATTTCCATTAGGAATCAATACTACAGGCTTAATAGCTGATTCAGAATAGTCTGTTACAGGGGTATCCTTTAAGCATGAAGCAAAAAGTGTAGATGCCACCGTTGCAAACAGACCAATTTTTAAAATATTTTTCATTTCAAACTGTTTTTTGATTTTCAAATACTCATCCTAGGAGTGCTTATGGCATCCACCAGATTTTTGCTGTGAACTGATCACCTGATTTCACACCTACGGTAGGAACGTTCGCAAAGTTCAATTCCAATTCACGTTGAGGATACAACAAACGAACAGGAATCAATTGAGAAGAACGACCAGGGTTCATTGATAGATCAAGATAAGGATAAGTACCGTTTCCAACAACACCGCCCGCATACTTGGTAGGCTCTGGGTCAACCTGAGCAACACCACCCGTGCTTTTTCTAAAATCTGTCCATACTACCAATGGATCGATACCATTCATTGATAAGTATTTGTGGAACATGATCAATCGAAGTTTATCGGCCGCAGTTGTATTTAAATCCCAATCAACGTTCTTATTACTCAATGCGACCTGACCATCGTACCAAGAATTAAATGCTGCACTCGCAGTAGGAACAGCTAACCAAATAAAAGTTTCTGCGATCGCCGCTTTGTATGCAGCTTTTGCATCGCCAGCAAGGAAGCCTCGAGTGATGGCCTCAGCTTGTAACCACATACTTTCAATAGAGGTTATTAGCCATGTTGGTTGATTATACCCTTTCGCTAACCCCTTCGCAGAAGTAGAGTAAGCTCCAGGAGCATCTACACCACCAATTTGGGATACGAAATCACCTGCTTGGTAAGGATAAGTTGAGTTATCGATTGGTAAACCGTATTGGTTACCTCTTACATCTTTAGGAGGCAAGGTAGTTAAGGGTTCTGTAGTTACTGAGGCAGAATTACCTTTAATTTTCTTATAATAATAAGTTAAACGGGGGTCTGCGATTACTTTCATATAGTTCATCGCTACTACGTTTGCTCTGTAATAAGTTGTTGCCGGATCACCTACAGTCGTGAACCCAAATGAATTGTAGTATGCACTTGGTTTTGCAGTGGTGAATAACGATGTAGTGATTGCCGCATCTTGACCTGAACCCAAGAAACCAGTTCCTTCAGACACGATTTTTGCAATTTCAGCTGTAATGTAAGCCGCGCGGTCTGATCTGCCAGATTGAGCCATCAACCAACGCAATTTCAACGTGTTGGCAAACTTAATCCAAGAAGTTTTGCTTCCTGCAAACAGAATATCAGCAGTCGCAATTTTTTCATTCTTGTTGATGTCGGCGCCTTTAATCAATGTAATCGCAGTGTCTACTTGCTTGATCAAATCTTCATAGATCGCCTTACCATCATCGTATTTAGGGCGAATCGCTTTTAATCCTTGAAGAGCTTCACTGTATGGAACACTATTATAAAGATCTACTAATTGAGCAAAGTTGTTGCTCTTCATGATCTTCGCGATACCTCTATAAAAATCCTGGCCTGAAGCAGTTGCTTGATTCTCCATAAACTGATAATCATAAACGTTGTCCATTAGACCGCTAAATAATCCTGCACCAAAAGCAGAGTTTATATTATACGACTGCTCTTCTACAGCAGGAGCGAACCCGCTTGATGGAGCCCAATAACCTAACCACATGTTTAACCAAGCATACCCAGTAGCAGTTCTGTTCGCGCTATTTAGCATAGCTTGGGGAGCAATCAAGTCAGCAGTAATATTACTTTCAACCGGATTGTTTGGGTCTTTATTGATGTCAAAGAAAGACTTCTTACAGCCGCTTCCTACAACAGCCGCAACAAGTGCTCCCACGATCATCACTTTATTCAATCTTTTCATTTCAAAAATCATTTAATGTTTTGGGAATGGTTGTTATTAGAAAGTAACGTTTACGTTAAATCCATAGATACGTGTTGGAGGAGTTTGACCAATAGTGGTAGTACCAACGGCATTACCAGTAGTGTTAGAGAACTCAGGGTCAGTCCACCAGTTTGTTTTAGGACGCAAAGTCAACAAGTTTCTTCCAATTAAAGAAACGCTTGCTTTCTTAATTACTTTCACGCTACCTAACCAACGTTGAGGAATATCATAGCTCAATACTACTTCACGCAATTTCCAGAAAGCAGCGCTAGTGTAGTAGTTGGTTTGAGTATTACGGAAACGACCAGCTTGTAAGAAATCATAGTGAGCGTTTGTTACAACGATGCTAGTGTTTTCTACGTACTTAGAACCATCCCAATAAACTGAATTAGGGAATACAAAACGTTGACGGTTGTTGATAGCAGACATTCTGTCTACACCGGTGAAACCTAAGTCAGCACCTACGTTATTGTAGATGTAGTTACCACCACGGTATTCAGCAACTACTTTCAAAGTGAAACCGGCATAGTTCAAATCAGTATTCAAACCTACGATGTACTTAGGATTGGTACGACCGAAGATGGTTTGAGCAGGATTTTGCTTTGGATAACCGGTTGTTTCATCAATGATAACACGACCTTGATCATCACGTAACCAATCAAATAATTTGTGAGTGAAGGCAGGGTATCCTTTGATTGCATATGAGGTATTTCCAATATTCAACTCGTTCAAATCACCGTAAACTTCCAACACTTTACTATCATTGGTAGTTAAGTTACCACTAAAATTCCACACTAACTTACCAAGTTTCACCAATGGAGTCAAACGCAAATCAAATTCGAAGCCTTTGTTATAGAATCGTGCCGCATTCAAAACAGCCGCTGTATAACCTGTTCCTTGAGAAATATTTACGTTGATTACTTGATCGTTGTTGTTTTGATAGTAATAGGCCGCGTCAAAAGACACACGGTTGTTAAAGAAAGAGAACTCACCACCAAGTTCATATGATTCTACCACTTCCGGGCGAATAGTTGGGTTGTTGATGGTATTACCGGCTGTATAACCAGGAACGTTGCCATAAGGGAATCCTCCGGCTGATCCGAAATTACTTTCCAAACCGTAGATACCTACGTTTACGTTACCTGCTTTAGCCCATGCAGCTTTTAATTTTGCATAGCTCAACCACTTGCTCTTTCCAAGGCTTTCAATAGCGTCAGTTAAAGAAACTGAAGCGTTCACACCAGGATAGAAATAAGAGTTATTATTAATAGGAAGGCGAGAATCCCAGTCGTTACGACCAGTAAATTCTACGAATGCAAAGTTGTTATAACCCAAGCTCACACTCCCGAAAGCAGAAACCAGACGGCTACGGAAATTACCCTCAGATAAACCTGGGTCACCGGTTCTATTTCCAACGTTATATAAGGTTGGGATTACTAGGTTAACTCCTGAAACACCAATTGATTTAGAGAAAGTCTGTCTGATCAAGTTTCCGGCCAAAGCCTTCACATTGAATTTACCGAAATCTTTATCCCCACTGATGATCAATTCATTCTGAACGCGGTTACCTAAACTCATACCATCAGAAACACTCGCTCTTACGTTTGAGCTGCTGATAAATCGATTGTTATGTAATGCGAAATCAGAGTACGTGATTGCACGGCTAAAGTTCTTGTTCGCGCCATTGCTCAATGTTAATGACGTACGGTTCATGATATTGATCCATTTCACTGGCTTGAAGTTCACTTCAAAGTTTCCAACTAAATCATCAGATCTACCGGTTTGTCTGTTTCTCCAAGCATCCTCGTAGGGGTTTGGATAGTAGTCGTTGAAATAGTGGTTATGATCAGACCATTTGTCAGTCAAGAAGTTTTTATAGCTGGTTAAAGGAACCTGCTGAGGAGTATTGGCAACATACCAATAAACCAATGAAGAAGTGGCGTCATAGCTACTTGTAGTATAAGCTAAATTAGTAGAGACACGAACTTTACCATAAGTTCTACCGGCATTTACACGGAACGTAGTTCTTCTTCTTTCATCACCGGGAACAACACCTTTTGTTTTAAGGTCTTGTACGCTGAGGTAAAAGTTAGAACGCTCGTCACCTGAGTTAACAGAAACATCGTTCTGAATAGTCATAGCATTACTTTCATTGAAGAATTTGAATTTCTCTTTTTCGATCAATGAATAAGGAACCAATTGTTCGTTGCCATTTTCATCTACACGACCAATTCTTCTCAAAGTTCCGTCGAATGCAGGACCCCAAGTTTGGTTCTCGATTGGGTCGTACACACCGTCACCGTTTGCATCGTAAGATGAACCGGATCCGAAACGGCTTTGGAAGTCTGGCATGAACATTACACGCTCAAACAAAGTAGTGTTACTAACATTGATTTGAGGCTTTGAACGTCCAGATCCTTTTTTGGTGGTTACAACGATTACACCGTTCACACCTTCAGGACCGTATAACGCAGCCGCGTTCGCACCTTTCAGTACGTTCACGTTTTCAACATCGTTAGGGTTGATTGAGTTGATGAAGTTCAAGTTAATTGGAGAACCATCAACAACAAGCAAAGGCTGGTTGTTACCTGTTTAAGAACGAATACCGCGCAATACGATACGTGTATCAGCAAATACACCGTTGTTTGCAGTAGTTACGTTCAAACCTGAAACCTTACCAACCAAACCGTTTTGCAGGTTGGTTACTTTGGCTTCAGTAATGTCAGATCCCTTTACACGAGCAACAGAATAACCCAATTCCTTAGGTTGCTTCTGAACCCCCAAGGCAGTTACTACTACCTCTTGTAAAGCGCCTGATTTGTCGAGGGAAACATTGTAAGAATTGCTGCTTCCTACAGCAACTTCACGCTCTTTGCTACCAACCGCTGAAATAACTAAAACATCACCTGTTTTAGCTTCAATGCGGAAGTTACCATTAGCGTCTGTTTGAGTACCTTTTTGAGTACCCTTGATTGTAACAGATGCAAAGGGAATGGGATCTCCCTTGTCATCTTTCACCTGTCCGGTAATAACCCGGTTCTGAGCAATTACTGATACCGTCCAGAGCATCAGCACTGCGAGCAGGGATAGAATTTTTCTCATGAGACTGTTAGTTTAATTGAATTATGGGCGATAAATGTACGTTAACCCCTTTAACAAAAAAAATTGTTAAAATGGGCAGAATGACCATTAAAAAGACATTAAAGGGCCCCGGTATGCTGCATTAAGAAAAAATTAACATCTATAATATCTGTAACCATTGGATTTTCAACTCCGTACCTAAGATTTCACGATTGTTAATGAACTGCCCCACATATGAGCTATTTTTCGATACAACCGTTTGCGCAAATTTTATCCAAACCTGGTTTTCCCGACCCTTTTTCCTTTCAAAACCACCTATTTTTCTAATATGATAATTAATCACTATTCGATTGATATTCTGATCAAAAGCATATACCGAATAGGCAAATAAAACATCCCGCTCCGTTACGTAAACACGGGATGCATAATCCCCTACTTTCGATAGGCTCCAACGTACGCCTAAATCCCAGTATTTCCCTAATGGCCTGTAAATCAAATCTGTACCAACTACAAACCCACTGTTTGCCCCTCCCAGTCCAACCCAATCGAACCTCACTCTAGTTTTCCATACACTGTCAATCTGATAATCAAATTGATACTTGAATTGATTACGACTGACTTCCATGGTTTTTCCCAATATGGCTTCATTCCCTGATACCGGGGCATCCTTTCGCCGCAACCTGGCCTGCACCTGAATACTTAATTTTCGATTGGGTGTATAAAAAATGCTCAAAGCAGCTTCAGAACCCGCCGTAGAACGTCCCATTCGATATTTCACCCAATCGAATTCATACGAATCAACAAAAGATACCAATCTCCATTTCTTGCTCACTCGGTGCTCTAATCCCAGAAAAAGACCACGCTCATTGCTTGCTTGAGTTGCTTCAACAAAGGCATTCGACCAAAATGATTGATACTCAGGATTGATTTTTCGATACAGAAAGCTTAGATCTGTTTTCGCATCCACACTTAGCAAACCACCAAACACTAGTGCGGCTCCCTTTCTTTGGCTTCGAACCCATTCACCAAAAATTTGAAGATTCCGAAAAACATAAGAATAACTCAGTCCGGCTTGAAACAGTTGCCGACCCGAAACCGCAAACAGATTGTACAATTCCGCTTGCTTTTGAATGGGTTTCGACCATTTATATTGTAGTATATGTACTCCCACTCGTCCCTTGGGAAACTTCCAACCCATAACAGCTCCCAATACCCACATTCGTACCTGCCGCGCGTCTTGCAACGGGGCCGCAGAACCATGGAATCCTGAACTAATAAAACTGCTTATAGAACGGATACCGGTTACAGAATCAAATCTAGAGTTCGCATCCAAGTTTCTTAACGAAGCAAATAGATTCAGTTCAGCCCGCTTTCCTTCAAACTGAGCAGCAACACCTCTCATAAAATTGTATTCTCCCGACCCCTTGTATACTCGAACAACTTCTCCTTCTCTCTTAATAGACCCAATGGCCGAAGATTTGCCAAATGCCATACTCTGCCATATAGTGAGGCCTTGCCCGAGATTCAATGTATAATCTCCAAAATATAGTGACTTTAAACGTCCAATTGACCGCAACCGAATTCGAAAACTCATAAAGTCCATTCCACGTATCGGCCCCAAACCACTCCACCAGGGCTCGCCGGCATCTTTTTCGAGAGTGAGACCGGCTTCTATCTTCTTACTTAAACTAAAATCTACCCTAGTCAAACTTCTCAAAGGCCTTGGTCCAATAAACAGGCTCTTCTTTCTATTTGCTGCTCCCAAACCACTTATCGTCAACCCTAATCGCTGCAACACCACCGTTCGCTTTTTTGTGAAGAATCCTTCATCTTCCAACAAGTCGAGTCCCCCCAATGCTGCTTTTATAAAAGGACGCATTTTTTCGAAACTGGCCTTATCCCAGCCCGGTACAGCTTGTAATTCCCAAATAGAAAGAAAGCCCCCCAGTGTTTTCCGGTAATTGAAAAATTGGAGTCGTTGATAAGGAGTTAAAAAATCAAATAGTTCCAGGGTTTGTGGATCTACTGTATTCAACTTGATCTTGGGATAAAGTTTTGTGTCCAACCAATAATCATCCGGTTCTTGATCACGTTCTTTCAATTCCTCAATCGCCTGTTCATTTTCCACTTGCGCATATACAAAACCGTTGATTAATAATAGTCCCAGTAACATCAACTTTCTCATGCCTTTTTCGATTTCAGAGTGAAGAAAATTCGAATACCCGGACTATAGCCAAGCAGCTGTTGAAACAACATCTGATGTTCTATGATCATATGACCAATATTCCACGCCAATCCATACCAGTAGCCGATTTCAGGATAGCGATATCCTATTCGAATTTGCCATTGCGAATAAGGTTGGTAGCAAAGCTCCATGTACGTTTTTATCGTTTCATCCGATACAACTCTTAGCTCAGAATACACTTGATCTGAAAGCCGAAATCCGGCACCCATTTTTATGATAGGTTGTTGAAAACTCCGGTTCGAATAAATCAATCTTTCAATTTGAAATCCCCAATGAAACGCATCGGCATCTCCCCACAAAAAACCGATATCGGCACCCATCGATTGGCTACTTTTCTTCTCCACTTCTTTCAATCGATCGAGATTTATAGCTCCGCTTATCGAAATTTTTCCCAAAGACTTGGATAGCATCAATCGAAACTGTTGCGTTTGTAAAAAAACAGTCCCAAAATGCTTGAACCGAAGCCCCCAAGAATCCTGCTTGAAAGGGGCGACTAACCCTGCATCAATAAAACGTAAATCAGAAAATCCAAATGGCAATTGAGAAGCCACCCAGGCCGTAGTGGCGGTTCTCGATTTTACCTGTGCGTCCAGAAAATACCCGGAGTTACGCTGCATAGAATCACCTGAAAAACTCCCCCAATCGGTGGCGGCGCTTTCCGGCAATTGAAGTTTTTGACCATTTAAGGAAAGTGCAGAAAACAGCGTTACTACCCACAAAACTTGCTTCATACAACTTTTGCCTGAAAAATTAAATGTGGGAAAGTGTCGAATAAAATTTATACAATTAAAACTGAGCGCTGCGCTGAAAATAAGGTTGTAAACTTACCTTTGCGCCATGCAAATTTTAGACGGAAATCTGGTGTCGCAAGCTACCCGCGACGAGCTCAAAATCAAAGTAGCACAAAGAGTAGCAGAGGGTAAAAAAGTTCCACATTTGGCCGCCATATTGGTAGGTACGAACGGAGCCAGTGAAACCTATGTAGGTTCGAAAGTAAGAACCTGCGAAGAAATTGGATTCAAGTCTACTTTGATCCGTTTAGAAGAATCCATCAGTGAATTCAAACTTTTGGGTGTTATTGAAGAATTGAACAATGACCCTGATATTGACGGAATATTGGTTCAACTTCCTTTGCCAAAGCATATTTCAGATGAAAAAGTGATCAATACCATCGATGCCTCAAAAGACGTGGATGGATTCCACCCGGTTAGTGTTGGGAAAATGGTGCAAGGACTTCCAACCTTTATTCCGGCAACCCCACACGGCGTTATGCTAATGTTAGCGCATTATAAAATTGACACCAAAGGCAAACATGCTGTTGTTATTGGCAGAAGTAATATTGTAGGCAGGCCTATGAGCATTTTGTTGAGTGCAGGTACCAATCCGGGTAATTGCACCGTAACTATTTGTCATTCTCATACCAAAAACCTCAAGGAACTCTGTCTACAAGCCGATATCATCGTTGCAGCCTTGGGCAAACCTGAGTTCGTAACTGCAGATATGGTAAAAGAAGGCGCTATCATCATTGACGTGGGAATCACCCGCGTTGAAGATGCTACAAAGAAGAGAGGCTATTCCATTAAAGGGGATGTTAAATTTGATGAAGTGGCACCAAAGGCTTCGTACATTACACCGGTTCCCGGCGGAGTAGGACCAATGACCATTGCGGCCTTAATGAAGAATACGTTCCATGCTTGCAGCGAAAAGAATTAATGTCTAGTACTGAAACCATAACAACCTCAAAACTTCCAGTAATGGAGTCCTTTTACACCTTACAAGGGGAGGGATACCATCAAGGAAAAGCAGCTTATTTCATTCGCTTGGGCGGATGCGATGTTGGTTGTGTGTGGTGTGATGTAAAAGACAGTTGGGACGCATCCAAGCACCCCCAATTCAGGATCGATGAAATTATAGAAAAAGCCAAAAAAGAAACACCGGTGGCCCAACAATCGGTGATTGCAGTGATCACAGGGGGAGAACCACTCATGCATCCATTAGATGAACTCACTGCTGCACTAAAAAACGCTGGCTTTTATACCAATATTGAAACTTCCGGTTCCAGCCCTCTTTCCGGACAATGGGATTGGATCTGTCTATCACCTAAAAAGTTCAAAGCACCACTAAAAGAAGTGATTGATGTTGCCAGCGAACTGAAAATTGTGGTGTTCAATAAATCTGATTTTGAATGGGCCGAATCCTTCGCGGCTCAAGTACCTCCAACAACCAAACTTTTCTTGCAACCGGAATGGGAGAAAAGAAATCAAATGACCCCTCTTATTGTTGACTATATAAAGGGAAACCCTCAGTGGGAATTGTCGATTCAATCGCACAAATATATAAACGTACCTTAACAACATTAGGCGCTGATTTACCGTTAATTAGGAACCTGCAACGCCAGGTGTCCGAAATCCGTCTTACCCTATATATACCTCAGACACATTAAGAAAGGAATACATGAAAAAAAAGCTTAGTTTGTTGTTAGGATTTTGCTTCTTGCTTGGACTGGTGAGTCAGGCTCAATACGACCCTAAGAAAGTGAACAAGAAAGCAGCAAAATTATATGAGCAGGCAATGGAAGCAGCTTCAAACGACGATTTTAAGACGGGAATTAAATTGCTCCAAAACGCCACTAAAATTGATCCTCAGTTTGCCGACGGCTTTCTCTCAATAGCCGGCATGTTCGGTGAAATGAAAAAATACGACTCTGCCATCTATTACTATCAACAAGCTAAAGCAATTGATGCAGATTATTTCAAAGATTACAATCTTCCCTATTCTATCAATTTAGCAGGAAAAGGTGAATTCGCAAAAGCATTGGAAACTATTGAAGAATTCATGCAAATTCCTAACCTCAATGAAAGAAGTGTTCTTTCTGCAGGGTATCGAAAAAAATCGTACCAGTTTGCGATTGATTATGGCAAACAACATCAACTCGATAACTATTTATTCAATCCGATAAACATGGGACCGAATATCAATTCGGTTGTTTCAGAATATTATCCCACATTAACCATCGACAGCCAACAGTTGGTCTTCACTAGAAGGATCAAAAATTACAACGAGGACTTTTTTGGTGCAGAAAGAAATCCTGAAGGAGGTTGGCTGCCCTCAGGCCCACTAACAGGAAACATCAATACTATGCAGAACGAAGGTGCACAAACGCTTTCGCAAGATGGCACTTGGTTGATTTTTACGGGTTGCAATTTTTCGGATGGCTATGGTAGTTGTGATCTTTATATTTCTTATTTAACCAATGTAGGATGGAGTACACCTGAAAACTTGGGTCCGGTAATCAATACAGAATTCTGGGAATCTGCGCCTAGCTTGTCGCCCGATAAAAGAGATTTATACTTCGCCTCCAAACGCCCCGATGGATATGGTGGAAGCGATATCTATGTGTGTCACTTGATGCCAAATGGAAAATTCGGTAAACCTGAGAATTTAGGAGGTGCCATCAATACATCGGGAGATGAAAGCTGTCCGTTTATCCATGCCGACAATCAAACCTTGTATTTTACCTCCAATGGTTTGCAAGGATATGGTGGTGATGATTTGTTTATGGCTAAAAAAGGACCAAAGGGATATTGGAGCAGACCCGCCAATTTGGGTTATCCCATCAATACCATCGAAAACGAAGGAAGCATGATTGTTGCATCAGATGGGAAAACTGCTTACTACGCCAGCGATCGAAGCGAAGGGATGGGTGGCCTCGATTTGTACACTTTCGAATTGAGAAACGAAGTTCGTCCTGCAAAAACACTTTGGATCAAAGGAAAAGTATACGATAAGAAAACAGCCAAAGGCTTGCCATCGGCAGTAGAGCTCACCGATTTGTCTACAAAAGAACTCACCAATAAAGTTCAAACCGACGAGAATGGATTTTATCTCATTACACTACCCGTTGGTAAAGACTATGCCTTCAACGTAAACAGAAAAGGATACCTCTTCTATTCTGAAAATTTTTCGCTGAAACAAAAAACGCCCGATTCAACTTACCACATCGATATTCCACTTCAACCCTTGGAAGTAAATGCAGCCATTGTTTTGCGCAATATCTTCTTTGATTCCAATTCGTTTGAACTGAAACCGGAAAGCACTTCTGAACTCGATCGATTGGTGCAGTTGTTAAAGGACAATCCAACATTAACCATTGAAATTGCAGGTCATACCGACAATGTTGGCAAGGCAGCCGACAACTTGAAACTATCACAAGACCGTTCAATGGCAGTGGTAAAATACCTCACACAAAAAGGAATTGAAGCCAAACGTCTCTTAAGCAGAGGCTATGGCGCTACCATTCCTATAGCTGACAATGGTACAGAAGAAGGCAAAGCCTTGAACAGAAGAACCGAAATGAAAGTCATCAATCAATAGTTGTTTCGTACAAGGGTAATCGTTATTACTGTAAAGTAGAGCGATTACCTTTACACTTCATTGAAGTGTATGAACAACGAAATCCTCTATCAGATTGCACTTACCAAAGTACCGCAAATTGGCTCTGTACAGGCGAAACTACTTGTTGAAGAGCTTGGATCAGCAAAGAAAATATTTGAAAGCAAGAAATCAACATTAGAAAAAATAGAAGGGATCGGTCCTGCGCGTGCGAAACAAATTCGCGACTTTAAGGCCTTTCAAGAATTAGAGGAAGAATTAAAATTCATTGAAAAGTTTCAAATACAAACACTTTTCTTAAGCGATGCCGGCTATCCGCAGAAACTCCTTCAATGCACCGATCCTCCCACCTTACTATATTATAAAGGTACGGCTCATCTGAACAATTCTAAAGCAGTTGCCATCATTGGAACACGATCGAATTCCGAACTAGGCAGAGAACTCACCGAACAATTGATAGAAGGGCTCAAGCCTGTTTCACCTTTGATTGTAAGCGGATTGGCTTATGGCATCGACATCATCGCACATAAAAAAGCTTTGAAACTAGAAATGGAAACGGTAGCCGTATTGGCGCACGGGCTTCATACCATCTATCCTTATGCGCACAAAAAAATTGCAAAAGAAATGATTTATTCCGGTGGTGGATTATTGAGTGAATTCGGTTCGGGCATTGATCCGGAGCGTCATCATTTCCCTTCAAGAAATCGAATTGTAGCGGGATTATGTGATGTAACAGTGATCATTGAATCGGGTGTAAAAGGCGGAAGTATGGTAACGGCTCAATTGGCCAATGGTTATCATAGAGATGTAATGGCCTTTCCGGGAAGGGTAATTGACCTAAAAAGCAGTGGATGCAATGAACTCATCAAACAACAAAGGGCACAACTCATCACCGGAGCTGCTGACCTGCTTCATTTCATGGGATGGCAAACACAAGCAAATGTACCGGCACCGCAATCGAATCTATTTGTTGATCTGAGTCCCGATGAATCTGTTTTGTACAATATTCTAATCACAACACCTTCTTTGCATGTAGATGAATTGAGAACGCAAACAAGCTTCTCTCCTTCAAAAATTGCGGCCCTTTTATTAGAGATGGAGTTGAAACAATTGGTGCAAAGTTTACCGGGCAAGCACTACAAACTTAGGATTTAACTCTCTCACAATCAGCGATTCACGTCAGCTCAAAAATCATTTTTGAAAACTTTATTTGGCAGGAATTAGTTGCACGCGCTATCTTTGCACATGGCAACAAGAATTAAGACTCCCCGCTCTGTTAAATCTCCCGTTTCTAAATTTTTTGGTGAAGGATTGACCTTCGATGATGTACTGCTCGTTCCGGCATACTCTGATGTATTACCCCGCGACGTAGATACAAGTACTCAGCTTACTAAAACCATTAAGCTCAACATTCCATTGCTTTCTGCAGCTATGGATACCGTTACCGAAGCGAAACTGGCCATTGCCTTGGCTCGTGAAGGAGGAATTGGAATTCTGCACAAAAACATGAGCATAGAAAAGCAAGTAGAACATGTTCGGAAAGTAAAAAGAAGTGAAAGCGGATTGATCATCGATCCCATTACACTCAGACAAGACGCGACCATTGGCGATGCCCTTTTACTTATGACAGAAAATAAAATTGGCGGTATTCCCATTGTTGACCACAACAATAGATTGGTAGGCATCCTTACCAATCGCGACCTTCGCTTTGAAACCAGCAAAACCAAATTGGTAAGCGAGGTAATGACCAAAGAAAATCTGATCACTGCTCCTGCAGGAACAGATATGAAGAAAGCTCAAAAAATTCTCAGCTCTTACAAAATTGAAAAACTTCCGGTTATTAAAAAAGACGGAACCTTAACCGGCCTCATTACTTATAGAGACATTCAAAAGTTAGACTCTCACCCTAATGCTGTAAAAGACAGCTTTGGTCGTTTGGTGGTGGGTGCTGCTTTAGGAATTACAAAAGACCTCCTTGATAGAGCCGCCGCCTTGCAACAAATTGGTGTAGACGTGGTAACGCTCGACAGCGCACACGGTCATAGCAAAGGTGTAATTGATGCGCTGAGAAATTTAAAAAAGAACTTTAAATCACTTCAAGTAATTGCCGGAAATATTGGTACTGCTGCAGGTGCTAAAGCCTTGGCAGAAGCCGGTGCTGATGCGGTTAAAGTAGGAATTGGACCCGGTTCTATTTGTACCACTCGTATTGTAGCTGGTGCAGGGATGCCTCAAATAACGGCAGTAATGGAAGCAGCTTCCGTACTGCATAAATTAAACATCCCATTAATTGCCGATGGTGGTATTCGCTATACAGGCGATATGGTAAAAGCATTGGCCGCAGGTGCGAATGTAGTGATGATGGGTAGCGTGTTTGCCGGAACTGAAGAAAGCCCCGGTGAAACCATCATTTATGAAGGAAGAAAATTCAAGCAATACCGCGGTATGGGATCTATTGGAGCCATGAACCAAGGTAGCGCCGATCGCTATTTCCAAGATGTAGAAGACGGCATCAAGAAATTTGTTCCCGAAGGAATTGAAGGTCGTGTTGCTTTCAAAGGAAACCTCAGCGAAATTGTATATCAATATACCGGAGGATTGAGAGCAGGTATGGGATATTGTGGCGCTCGCACCATCAAAGACCTTCAAAAAGCTCAATTCGTTCGAATTACCAATGCCGGCATGAAAGAAAGCCATGCACACGATATTGAGATCACGAAAGAAGCGCCGAATTACAGTCGCTAATGAAAGCAATTCTTAATTAATAATTATTAA
>DGDD01000185.1:21074-29291 GCA_002385265.1 Chitinophagaceae bacterium UBA3961 | reverse complement strand
TAATTAATAATTATTAATTAAGAATTAAAAAGCCGGTGCATTGAAAAGGTGCACCGGCATTTTTTATCCCAATACACTTCGTAATTACTTGCAAAACTCACCACTCCCAAATCCCAATTATGATTCGTATCTTTCCTCCACGGAAACAGTACAATTATGCTTAGAAAAACCTTGTTACTGTTGGCAATGTTTTGCTTTAAAATCGCCATTGCCCAACAGGACAGCGCCGATATCTACTGCCAAACCAAGATCAGTCTGCTTACCTGTGGGCCCGGCGACGAGCTGTACAGCAGTTTCGGACATACCGCCATCCGAGTTCAAACTCCCAATTTTGATATTGTATTCAATTACGGCACTTTCGAATTCGAAGACCCAAATTTCCTAGCAAAATTTGTTAGAGGTAAACTTCCCTATTTCCTTTCCGTTGAAAGAATGAGCGATTTTAAAATGGCTTATACCTATGAGAAAAGATCCATCTATGAACAAGACCTTGGGCTTAAATGCGCGGAAAAACAAGCCATCTTGGAAGCACTGAGAGTAAATGCCAGAGAAGAAAATAAATTCTACAAATACGACTTCACTTTTGATAATTGTACCACTCGAGCACTCGATATTCTTAACAAAACAGTGGGCAATCAATTTGATCTACCCAAATCAGTTCCAATACCCTACAGTTTCCGAACTGCTATCCACCATGACCTCGACAATGGAGGGTTTGCTTGGAGCAAATTGGGCATCGATATCCTTTTAGGTGCTCGCCTCGACAGAAAAATGACCCGTGCAGAAACTAGATTTCTACCGGCGCAGTTAATGAACGATTTAAATGAAACCAAGATCAGGAATCAACCGCTTGTAGCAGCCAGAACTGAACTGCTCAACGCGCCTGAACGAACTGCCAATAACAAATGGATTCCTTCAATAACCTTGGGTTCAATCTTCCTTCTGTTAATTCTCCTGAATTTCATGAAATCAAGAAAGGTTCGAACCTTTAACAATTTCGTCTTCCGACTAGTACTCTTTGTTACCGGTACGTTGGGAGTACTATTAGTATTCATGTGGTTTGGAACAGACCATTATATGTGCGCCAACAATATGAATTTGATTTGGGCCCTTCCTACCAATTTAATTGCCTGTTTCATCCCTTTTAATCAAAAAACCCGTTACTATTTTCAAGTGGTGTTTTTGATCAACCTATTAATGGTCATCAATTGGGCTTGGTTACCGCAATCCATGAACTTAGCCCTATTACCGGTTGCACTATACTTGGCATTCAAATCGTATCGTGTTTACGCTGAGAAGTCGAATTAATAAATCATGGCGCATTTTAAAACAACTAGAGGAAATAGCATTTCATATACTGTACAGGGCAAGGGACTGCCTGTTTTGCTTTTGCATGGATTTGGAGAAGATCACACTATATTTAATCAACTCGCTGAAAGCATCCATCAAAATGCCAGCCTCATTATTCCCGACATTCCGGGATCAGGGGCTTCAGAATTAATAGACCCCACCCAACCGGGGATCGATCATTTAGCATCAGACTTTTGGGAATTAGTAGCATCCCTGAGTGTAACAGCCCCAATTGTTATTATAGGTCACAGTATGGGAGGATATATTGGATTGGCAATGGCTGAACAAAAACCCAGTGCAATTAAAGCACTAGGACTTTTTCATTCAACAGCATACGCCGATTCGGCAGAAAAAGTGGAAGCAAGAACTAAGAGCATCGCTTTTATTCAAGAACATGGACCGGCTCTGTTTTTGAAACAAACTACCCCAAACCTGTTTTCAGTAGGGTTTACTCAAAACAATGCTTCGTTCATCACCGGTTTTGTTGAAGAAAATTCCAACTTTTCATCGGAAGCACTCGTATACTATTACAATTCGATGATCAATCGGCCTAATCGAACGGCAATATTAAAAAGCGCTGATTATCCGATACTTATGATCATCGGAAAACACGATAAAGCGGTTCCTTATATAGATGGCTTGGAACAAAGTTATTTGGCAAAAGAAACCCATGTTTTGATCCTCGAAAACACTGCCCATATGGGGATGTTTGAAGAGCCTCAAAAAGTGACCAATTTTGTGAAAACTTTTTTACAGAACATTGAAATTCAAGGATAAAATTCACGTTATTGAAGAACCGAATGGTAAAAAAGGCAGTCATATTTTTATTCAGTACCCTTTTTTGTGTAGGACTTTTGAAGGCCGAACACATCAAAGGAGGGGAAATGTATTATACCTACAATGGTCCTGGCCCAACAGCCAATACAAACTCATATACCGTTACCCTCAAATTGTATATCGATTGTAAAGCTACCAGCCCGGGTCAATTAGACACGGCAATTCCATTTACGGTCTTTAATAAAGACAATGGTCAACAATACGGCGATACGGCCTTGGCTCGTTTAGCGAAAGAACAATTCATTAATTTCGATCCGGCCTCCAATCCTTGTATTAGCAACGCTCCAACCGATGTGTGTTATAGAATTAGATGGTTCACGACCATTGTTGTTGTTCCTATTAATAACAATGGATACACCATCGCCTATCAAAGATGTTGCCGTGTAGCGAATATCGTAAACCTTGTATCCCCAAGTGGAAATGCCGGAAGTACTTATACAGCTGAATTACCAGGCTCGGTTGTTTATCCTGAGGCTTACAAAAACAACAGCCCCCAATTTGTAACAAATGATGTTGCAGCAATCTGCGCCAATAGCGCTTTCACGTTTAGTTTTGCTGCGGTTGAAATTGATGGCGATTCCCTATCGTACAGTTTGTGTGGGGGGTATACAGGCGGAAGCACTCAAAGCCCCGCTCCTATTATAGCATCTCAGCCACCTTACACGCAACTAAACTATCAATTTCCATTTTCAGGAACTTCCCCTTTAGGTGCGTCCTCTACCATCAACCCGGTTACCGGCTTAATAACCGGAATAGCACCCGGAGTTACGGGTCAATATGTAATTACAGCCTGCGCCTACGAATACAGAAAAGGAGTTTTAATCAATGTTCATAGAAAGGACATCCATGTGGCAGTTTCGAACTGTATTCCACTGAAAGCCTATCTTGACCCCAACTATGTTTTTTGTGATGACTTGAAAGTGTCATTCAAAAACAATCAAATCAACCCCGCCGGGTCTAGTTATATATGGACTTATGGTGACGGTTCAAAGGCCGATACTACCTTAGACCCAACGGGTGCCGTAACTCACCAATATGCCGATTCAGGAACTTATACCGTAAAACTAAAAGTAATTTTAGCAGGTGGTCAATGCGTTGATTCTGCCACCACCAGCGCTAAAGTATACCCAGGCTTTTATCCCGGTTTTATCCCACAAGGAACTTGCATTCTATTTCCAATACCCTTCCAAGACACAACAAAATCTCGATACGGTGCTGCTTCAAAATGGTCATGGAATTTTGGTGATGAAACCACTACGGCAGATACTTCTCACCAACAAAACCCATCCTGGAAGTATTCAACAACCGGATTCAAAACGGTACAGTTGATTGTAGAAAGTACCAAAGGATGTATAGACACCGCCACTGCTCAAGTTGAAGTACGCGACAAGCCCCCTATCAATTTGCCTTTCAAAGACACTTTGATTTGTAGCATTGATACTTTAAAAATCAATGCTTCCGGTAATGGTATTTTTTCTTGGTCGCCCAATTATAATATCATCAATGCGAATACGGCTACTCCGTCTGTATTTCCCAAACTGCCAACTTGGTACTATGTGAGTTTGAATGAGAATGGATGCGTAAACAACGACTCTTTAAGAGTTCGAGTAGTGGATACTGTTACACTATTTGCAGGTAACGATACCACTATTTGTGCAGCAGATTCCATACGTCTCAACCCTTCAGGCGACGGCCTTCAATTTGTATGGACCCCTGCTACAGCTATATCAAATGCGAATGTCAAAAACCCAATTGTATTTCCAAGCACAACAACAGTTTATAAAGTAACCGCCATTATTGGTAAGTGTAGAAAAGATGATGACCTTACAGTTAAAACAGTGCCCTATCCAACTTCTATTGCAGGGCCCGATTCTACGATATGCTTCGACGATACGGCGCAATTGAATGCAAGTATTGTTGGGTCGCGGTTTGTATGGTCTCCAACGTCTACGTTGTCAAACCCATCGATATTGAATCCGTTGGCATTCCCAACAACAACAACTACTTATACGCTTTATGCCTACGATACGCTGGGATGCCCCAAACCCGGTATTTCGCAAATCACAGTGAATGTTCGAAACAAGATTATTGCCTTTGCCGGAAACGATACCTCGGTGGTAATTTCACAACCGTTACAACTAAACGGATCTGGTGGAATCTTGTATCAATGGGCACCCTCCACAAATTTGAACAATGCTGCTATAAAAAATCCCATAGCAATATTATCAGATAACTTCACTTACATCATGCGCGCTTACACGCCCGAAGGATGCGAAGCTTATGATACAATCAATATCAAAGTATTTAAAACACTTCCTGATATCTTCGTTCCGAATGCTTTTGTTCCGGGAGGAAAAAATCGTTTGCTTCGACCCATACCGGTAGGTATAGCGCAATTCGACTTCTTTCGGGTGTACAATCGTTGGGGACAGTTGGTGTTCCAAACTTCCAATCCGGCTTATGGCTGGGACGGTACCATCGGCGGCAAAACTCAAGACACGGGAACCTTTGTTTGGATGGCACAGGGAGTGGACTATACCGGAAGAAAGGTGTTCAGAAAAGGAACCGCTACACTTATACATTAATGTGATGATTTGATAATGTGTGAGTTAGTAACAAAAGATTAGGAGAACCAAGTCAAATTAAACTAACACTCCGCACTTATCTAGCACAATTTCCTCAAATCAACCAACCATCGAATTGGCACATTAAAACCACAACCCTTTACCTTTTTTATCCGTATCTTTTACTACAACTATCTCATGCGGATAATTTTCGGACTGCTGCTGATTCTTGGGCTGCCTTGGGTAGCTTCGGCACGCCACATTAAAGGCGGAGAAATAAACTATCAGTACATTGGTCCGGGGTCTACCGCCAATTCAGAACGCTATCAGGTAACCTTGCGCCTTTTTTTAGAATGTGGTGCTTCGGGAAACCAATTAGATGCTGAAGCCAATATTGGAGTGTTTCGAAATAGTGACGAGATTGCAGTAAGTGGCTCGCCTTTTTCTTTCCCACTTACCGGTGATGAATTTATTAATTTAAGCGCTCCCAATCCATGTATTAACAACCCCTCTCCTGTTTGTTACCGACTCAGAACCTATTCTCGTGAAATTGAACTCACAAAAACAGACCTGGGTTACACATTTGTATTTCAACGCTGCTGCCGCATTAATGGACTGGTAAATCTATCACCCAATACAAATGTGGGTTCTTCTTACACGTGTAAAATGGGAGGCACCGATGTATTAGGTGTGGGCAGTAATTCAAGTCCGGCTTTTGCCATTAAAGACACCGTGCTGATCTGTCAATACAGACCCTTCACACTCGATTTCAGTGCTACTGATACGAATGGTGATTCATTAAGCTACGAATTTTGTGATGCATATACAGCACTTCAAAATGGTCAAGGTGGAGCCATCACCCCTGTGCCCCCAAGTCAAATTGGTTTTGTGAACTATTCAGGCGGGTTTGACGGAACTACTCCTATGGGGGCTGGTGTTCGGATCGATCCAAAAACGGGCCTTATTTCTGGCATTGCACCTGGTGGCGGAGACTATGTAATAAGTGTTTGCGTGAAGGAATGGAGAAATGGTAAAGTATTAAGTGAACATCGCAAAGACTTCAATTTAAAAGTGGATCAATTCTGCGATCTCGCTGCAGCATCACTAGCCCCAAACATTACCAACTGCGATAACTACCTGCAATTTTTCCAGAACGAAGCGCCTCCCTCTACATTAACCCATACGTATTTTTGGGATTTTGGAGTGCCCGGATTGAATTCAGACACCAGCACCCAGTCTGCTCCAAACTACACCTATGCAGATACAGGCACTTATAACATAAAACTGATCATCAACAGAGGAGAACAATGTTCCGACTCAGCCACTACGCAAGTAAGAATCTACCCCGGCTTCTTCCCTAAAATGAATGTTCAAGGTGCGTGCATTCAAACTCCCTACACATATTCTGACCTGAGTACTGCTCGTTACGGAGTTATCAATTCTTGGAACTGGAACTTCGGAGACGAAACCAGTGCTGATGATGTATCGTCTAAAAAGAATGATTCTTGGCTCTACACCACCGTGGGATTCAAGAATGTAATTCTTACAGTGAGTTCCAGTAAAGGCTGCACGGCAACTATTGATACCACCATCGAAGTAAAACTTAAACCTATTGTGAATCTGGGATTTCGCGACACCTTGATTTGCAGTATCGATACCTTGCAATTGGTAATCAACGGCCCGGGTAACTATCAATGGACCCCGGCTTATAACATTATCAATCCGGGCATAGCAAACCCACTCGTATACCCGAAATCAACGACCACATATTACGTTGCCATGAATGATCGTGGATGTATTAATAACGATTCTGTAAAGATTCGAGTAGTAGATGAAGTAACTCTCTCAGCCGGCCCCGATACTACCATTTGTTTAACAGATACTATTCGTTTGAATCCATCAACTGATGGATTGAAATTCAGTTGGACTCCCACTGCTACCCTACTAAACCCTACTAGCAAAAACCCATTTGCTTTTCCTTCTAGCACTACAACCTATAGTCTATTAGCAAGCATCGGAAAATGTTCGAAACAAGATGAAGTAACCATAAAAACAGTTCCTTATCCTTTCTCCAATGCAGGCGCCGATACAGTGATATGTTACGATGACACCGCACAGTTACACGCGAACATCAAAGGAATCCGATTTACATGGACTCCTATCAGTTCCATTTCCGGGGCAAACACCTTACATCCCATTGCTTATCCGCTCACTACTACGGTATATAATTTGTTAGTCTATGATACCTTAGGCTGCCCCAAGCCCGGTGTTGACCAAGTAAAAGTTACGGTTCGTCCTAAAATATTGGCATTCGCCGGCAATGATACTTCAGTGGTCATTGGTCAACCTCTCCAACTAAACGCAAGCGGTGCAGATTTGTACAGTTGGTCGCCTGCGCTTTATCTTTCTAACTCAAGCATCCCTAACCCCATAGCCCTATTGTCCGAAAATCAGACATATATTTTAAAGGCATTTACGGAAGAAGGATGTTTTGCACTTGACACAATTCGTGTAAAACTCTTTAAAACAGGGCCGGATATCTTTGTTCCCAATGCGTTTGTTCCTTCCGGCAAGAACAGAGTCTTACGCCCAATTCCTGTTGGTATCGCCCAATTCGAGTTTTTTAGAGTTTATAATAGAATGGGGCAATTGGTCTTTCAATCTTCAAACCCATCCTACGGTTGGGACGGCACCATTGGTGGTTACCTACAAGGCAGTGGAACTTATGTATGGGTTGCCGGAGGTATCGATTATACAGGCAAAAAAATACTTCGAAAAGGCACCGCCATTTTAGTCAGATAATTTTCTTCGATTCATCACATTGTGCCAAATTTGTATCCAATTTAAAATTCAGGAAATGAGTAAGATTGTATTGATCACAGGAGCTACATCAGGATTTGGAGAAGCAATGGCTTTGAATTATGCAGAAGCCGGATACAAAACCATTATCACAGGTAGAAGAAAAGACAGATTGGAAACCCTAGCAGCTCGTCTTAAAACTGAATTCAATACAACATCATTGATTTTGTCGTACGATGTACAAAACAAAGAAGAAAGTTTCCAAGCCATTGAATCCATTCCGGAAGAATGGAGAGCCATTGATGTTCTTATCAATAATGCAGGTTTGGCAGCCGGTCGGGATTACTTTGACGAAGCATCTTTGAGTGATTGGGAAACCATGATTGATACGAATGTGAAAGGACTGATCTATACTACAAAAGCAGTATTACCCTACATGATCGCTCGCCAAAAAGGTCATATCATCAATATCGGTTCAACAGCCGGAAAAGAAGTGTATGAAAAAGGGAATGCCTATTGCGCCACGAAATTTGCCGTGAATGCTTTGTCGCAATCGATGCGCATCGACCTTTTAAGACACAAAATAAAAGTAACCTGCATCAACCCCGGCGCCGCAGAAACCGAATTCTCTTTGGTTCGATTCAAAGGAGATGCCGAACAAGCCGCT
>DGDD01000185.1:0-20759 GCA_002385265.1 Chitinophagaceae bacterium UBA3961 | reverse complement strand
TTCGATTAAAAGGAGATGCCAAACAAGCCGCTAAAGTGTACGAAGGATACCAAGCAATGACCGCCGACGATATCGCCAAAATTGCGCTCTATTGCAGCTCCCTGCCTAGCCATCTGTGTATCAACGATTTAGTAGTAACCTCCTTAGCTCAGGCAAATTCATTCTATACCTATAAAGGTGCCTAATATTAAGATTTAAGTTATTTGACAATCAAGTATTTGAACTTACAGGTCAATTGCATATATTAGCAGTCGAACGTTTTTAATCCCGATATCCGAAAAAACCCACGTATGCGAAAGACCTTGTGTTTAGCCCTGATTGTCACCTGCTTACAATTTGTAGCCGGCACTGTCATAGGTCAAACCGATCACTTACGCCAACAAGGTTGCGATATCGCTTCTTATTCTTCCACCATCGATAGCATCAAAAAAGCTTACAGCGCGCAAGGTTATATTGTTTTAAGAGAAGCTTCCATGACCATGGAAAGCGAATACGAAATGCCCATCATTTTACCAATGACAGAAGGAACCTTGTATCAATTTGTATTTATTGGAGATCCCACTTCTCGTTTGTATGAAGTAAGAATGTATGATTGGAATGAAAAGCAAGTGGTTTACAAAAAGAACATGTGGGGCGATGTTGACGGTAATGTAATTAGCTATTCCTACGTTCCTAAATTCTCCGAATACCACATGATCAAACCTGTACAGGTTAATAAGAACAAGAAAAAACTTTGTGGTTATGTAATGTTGTTGAAGAAAACAGTTCAACAGTAAGCAGCCTTACAAACCCAAGCGGTCGTAGAATAATTTACCTTGAAATCACTTTCAATTGTCTTCAGAGAAAACAATTCTAATTGAATCGATCCGCGATTTCACTTATACTGATTCCCAATTTGCGCCTTTCTCTTAGTTTCAATGCATCAAGCACCAATTGAGGCTTGCCCCACTTGTTATCAAAGATGCAAACATCGCAAAACATATGCTTCCGATTAATGAATAACTTAACAACTCACAACTCAAGAACTTTTCACCCATACCAAGCTCCTTGTCGTTTTTACTATTGTGCTAAGCTTATTCGTATCTGAACGCCGCCTTTTGTGTTGGTAATAGGAGGTGCAGTAGAAATTTTCGGCTCTACTCTTCTTTGTTCAAAATAGAGTTTGATACTAACACGATTGCTGATTACATAGTCAACTGACGGGTTAATAAATACTACTTTTTGACCTGAGGTTGGTAATGAAGTAGTTTGATCCAGTCGGCTATTGGCGGTAGCATCATCTCGGACACTAAAGTCTAATCGGAAGGATGCATCGTTGTCTAATGGCTTACCTTTCCATTTAATGAAACTGAACAGGCCTCTCTTTCTCCAACCTGCTCCAACTCCAATTTCTGTGGAAACGTTTTCACTTAATTGGAAATCGATCATACTTAAACTCAGCGTTCTTGACTTCTTGTATTCAACACGTGCAGTAACCTGATTGGTAAACTGCATGTCAACGTCTATCAAAGGCTCAAAACGCTCGCTAATGGTTACGTTTGGCACTAAGAAGAATGGAATATAGTTGCCTGTCAATGTATCAATAAAGCTCGGATAGCCAATTCTCAATGGATCTTCAAACAACAATGAAGAATTAAAGCTATTCATACTCAGGGTACTGTTGTATCCATGAGAAACAGAGAAATTACTAAAAATGCGTTCCATACCCGGAATACGTGTCAAGCCATTATAAGTGATTCTCCAGTTTGGAAGCGGCAAATATCCTTTGAAAGGATTGCTCTTCGTATTTGGATTCGACTGTTCTACCAAGGCAACAGATTTTGGATCCTTCTTGGTATAAGCAGAAATAAACGCCGGCAATATTACATCTTGAGAGTATTTTCCATAGCCTTTATAATAACCATCGCCCGTGGAAATAGGATTACCGAATGCGTCTTGGGAATATTTATTCAACAAAGCCAATCGTTGAGCAATGATCGAACGATTTGCTTCAAACTCCTTAAAGGTTTGTGACACTTCATTGGTACCTGTTTTGCGGAACAAGGTTTGAAAAGATATAAAGGTAACACTAAAGCTACCACCTGCATAAGGGCTCAATCGAGAAAACTTACCGCTATAACCTAATGTATCTTTATACAATTCAGAATAACTCTTACCGAATGATTTTTCCAAATTCAAATCAATCGTAAAATCTCTGAAAGGAATCAATTGAGCATTTATGGTCAACTTCTGACTATAATCTTGTCTATTCAGGAAGTTGAAATTAGGGTCCCCTGTCAATAGTCCTCTTGAAGCGAGGTTATTGATAAAGTTACTATCAGGCTGCTGGCCAAAAGCGAATCCAAATCCGGGTGCATTCGATTTAAAGTTCATACCCAATGCTCTTGTACTATCAGTATATCCATAGATAGTGGTTGCAGCATTCTCTGAATAGTTTACCGTTACCCGTTTAATGGAAGTAATGAATCGACCAACAATTTTCACTGCAGTGCTCAGTTCAATCGGTTCATTGGGATCACGTTTGCGTTTTTTGGCTGTATCCGATTTTGGCTTATCACCCGTTGGAGGCGGCGCATCGGCATCAAGGGCTCTTAACCAGCGAGACTTGGAATACAATCTATTGAAATCAAACTCACCATTCAAGGTTTTAGCCTGTGTATTACCAAGAGTATTGCCATATTCTCTAGCAATTAAAGAAGCCCCAGTCCAAGTCATGGTGGCATTATAACTTGCACGAATAGAGGTCCAATCCAACATTGGGACTTTTGATGTTGGGAAAGTATAGCTTAAAGTTGCATTCTGGTTGAAAAGTATCGTTCTTCCTCCTTTCCAGAAATTGCTCCACATGTTCTTCTTTTCTGCTTTGTCTAGTCTACCGGTATCTTCATCTACCCAAGCCTTATTAGTAGATGTATAATCTACGTTGATGCTCTTGGTTAGATCCCAACGCAAATTGTATACTCGATCAAAAGTGAAGTATTTGTCGTAAGTCTCCGGCAATCCACCTTTCGGACCACCCACATTTCGAGGACGGTAGGTTCCGAACTGACGGTTCATATCGGCCCTAAATCCTAACAAGGATGGATTGGGATTGAAATTCAAGTCGCGGATCAAACTCAACCAAGGACTGTTCGACTTGAACAATTTTTTGGTAGGCTCCCAGAATTTGGGATTCGATGTATAGTTGTATCCAATACCGGCTCTATGACGAATTACTTCATTACTTTCTATCAGCGGATTATGCTGCTCCTCTTTATAATACGTGTAACTAACGTCAATATTCTCGACGCTCCAAATCTGTTGTTTCTTGCCATTCGTATTATTCTTCTTCACATTGGTAAAGCTCACGGTCTTGATCGTCTTCACATCTACCGCATCATTGCGAATTGAATCGCGTTGCGAACTTGGCGCGCCATTGATCTTATCTTTCAACTTCAGATCCAAATCATAAGGATCGTATTGAGGAGACGACATGGTTCTCTGAACGCTGGCATACATAGGAATTGACATCCCAGCTTCTTTTGGAACCAATTTGCCTAATTCTAAATTCGTAGCAACATCAAATTGGTTGTAATTCTCTCTTGAACGTTGATTCACACGTTGATCAATGGTACCCCATCCGGCACTGTGTGCACTTCCTGAAATATACAGGGTACCTAAATCAGCCAATTTAATATCAACTCTGCCCAATGCAGCCCAACCGGGCGATTCATTCAATCCACTCAAGCGCAACTCATTCACCCATACTTCTGTACAAACAGACTCGCGCTTTCTATTTTCAACCCCTAAGAAAGATACGCGAACTTCGCCAAGGTTTGGATTTCCATAAATAGCAATCTCACGGCCACTAGCCTCCACCTCTCGATAGTAAATAGAAGGATTCGCTGAACTATTACGCTTGGTTTTAATAGATGTTAAAACGGAAAGATCAATATCGATCTCGTTGGCAGCAGGCCAAATTAAGTTTGCATCCGATGTATTCCATGGCGTAACTGTAAGAGGAATCCGAATTTCATAGTAGTTGTTGATCAAATCATTTCCCAATCGCATCACAGCATACATGTCACCATTCTTAATGTCGGTACTGGAGTTCTTAGACTCCGCATGCCAATACATCTGCATCTTTGAATACTGACGCAAATCCAGGTTCATATTTTTGAACACCCCACGTACTTCAGTTTGCTTTAAATCACAAATCTGCATGCTCAAGCTTTGCTCATTCAACAACACGTTCACGTTATTATTACTCAACTGTTGCTGACGAACAACCCCCGGAGGTGTTTTATAAACAATAGGGTTGCGGCTGCTGTTCTCTTCAATGTTAACTGCTAACTGATTGAAACTGGTTGTTGAGTTGGTTGGAATAGAAATGTATTGACCGGCAGTATCCAACTCATAGTTGAACTTCCGCCAGTTGTTTCGAACGAGTTCTAGTTTTGCAAAACGCATCACCACTGAATCTTCGAAACCGCTCAAAAACATACGGATAAATCGAATGGACTTGAAATCGGGAATATCACCCACTTTTTTCTCGTATTGTTTGATGGGTACTCTAAACAAATACCATCTTTCCAAACTACCACCGCTTGGTGTAAATTCTCTCTTGTCAGTAATAAAGTTGGTACCAACCTGCATCAAAGGACTTGAGTTGGGTTGCATCTCAATTTTATACTGGAAATACTCTTCTAATTCGTTTAGCGTATTGTCCCTATTGAATTCTTCTTGATCAGGATACAATGTAAAGGCACTTACAAATTGTTGATTGGCTGTAGCTACGGGCGAGTTGCCTTGTGGGCTATTAATATCTTTGTATCTACCTAATATCTTAGTTTGACTTTGATCATAAGTTGCATCACGATAATTCTTAAAATCATCATTAGCCGGATCCTCAGCCGCTCTTTTGTAAATATTGGAGTTAACCCCAAAATTGGCAGCCAATTTGTCCAAATAGGATTTGAATTTTCTTAACTCCGCTTCATTTGTCAACCCGTCTAGTCCGGCATCTTGCAAAGGACGATCTGCAGGATCATTACTGAATGCTTGTGTTACTTGCAACGGATTGGCAGGCACTTTTCCCCATACTCCGGTGGAATCTTCAGCAGCCCTTGTATTAGCACCACTTATTCCATTCTCAAAAAAGCGTTTACCATCTCTTAAAATATCCTCTGAAATATTACCCAAGTTAAAATACAATTGACCACCGCTGCTGCTTGGGTTCATCAGGAACGGATCTTGTACCCAAAACTCAATGTACTCTACGTTACCTGTTTCAAAGTCAACCTGATCAATACCACGCATAATCCCTCCCCATCTGGTTTTGGGATTTAGAAGTTTTCCATCAGGAGTAACACTGCCAATACGAGAATCAAAATTGTACGGGCCTTTATCAGTTGGGTAATAAGCCAAGTCAAAGGTTACTAACTGTGCTTGACCAAAGTCAGGAGTTCTATTCGGATAAATTTGAGTTACGTTTACAGATCGTACACGTGGATCTAAGAAGTTCTCGTATGTGCGTACAGGATTATTAGCATTTCTTCTATCTTGCAATACAGGTTCAATATTATACCAAGCAATTTTAGCACGGTTGAACCCATAATCCAAAGAATCTTTCAAAGCTGATTCTGGAAACAAGCCATTGTTTTGCGGCGTACTGGCCAATCCCCAATACACCAATGGGAAACGAAGATCAATAGAGTTTCTACTTCCCTCAAAATCATCAATAAAAATCAATCCACTACTGCCTTTTCCAATTTGAGGTGGGTGACCGGGCTTCAGCATGGCTACTTCTCCAAAAGCGGTAACCGTACTCATCTCTCTTGTAGAGTAGAACGGCAATTTATCAAGTAACCGAGTAATGCGCGGTGCTTGTGTATTGTAATTGAAATCCAATCCGTACATGGTGTTGCGAATCGGATCCTCATTGTAATTGGTTTTTGTAAAGAAAGGACGTTCGCCCAAACGCTCAATCGTACCACCAATGGTTAAGTTGCGAGTAGCGGAAGTGATGGCGTTGTAGTCTAACCGCAATCCCATGAAGTTTCGTTGCTGAATACCAAAACCGGCATTGTTTTCAAAACTCACATTAATAGGAACACCTGAACTTAGTATAGCGCTATTGATGATTCGAACAGTTCCTAAATTATAATCAATGGTATAGTCTACGTTTTCCTTTAATACTTGTCCACCCGCAGTTACAGTAACTGACCCTTGTGGCACATTAAAAGCACCCAACGAAATCTCAGAAGACGCACTTCCTTTCGCATACCCACTAATAATGTATCGATCCAAATTGGCGAAGGTTTTAGCGATCTCCTTAATGGTATCGTACAATGGATAGTACACATATTTATCTTTCAGCGACTGAGGACTGTTCTTAAACGCTACTGAATCCAAATCCCGCCCAAAAGGTTCCAGGAAAGGGAAGATGATTCTAGCTTGTTGCGATTGCACGGTGTATCCTTCCAAATAGTCAAACACTCCATCGGGCAATGGATCATTCCTTGTATTCAATCGATCCAAATTCAATACATTGATTAAAGGAACACCGGTCTTATCACCTTCCGGTAAATAGCGCTTTTGTCCTAAACTAGGTTGTTCATAAAGCACGTTCAGTTTGAAATCTGCCGATTGAATATTGGTAAGAATCCCTCCATCTTTGGTCTTCAATGAATAAACGTTCTTCATCATCAAATCCCACAAAGGCAAATTGGTTCGCTGAGAGGTGGCTTTTAATAATTTCAGGAACAATACCTTTTGTTGACCTGTAGCAATGGTATTCGCAGTAGTATCAGGCGTTACATCCTGTGAAAATTCACCCACTGTATATACTTTACCATTGTAGGTGTATTGAAAAGCTACCCCCAAAACCTCATCTGCTTGCAAGGGTTGATTTAAACTCAAAAATCCGATCAACGGATTGAACGAATACTCTGAAGGATTCAACTTTCTGGCAAATGTCTTTTCGAAGTCTTGCACCTGTTTCAATCCAAGTGCATTCAGCTTTCCTACTATTTGAGAAGAACTTCTGCTTCCGGGATCGTTAACAATGCTCCGATAAAGTGTGTTCGCATCGTTGTATGGATAGGGCGTATTTGTTAGTGAAGTAATGCTAGGGCTATAAGGATTTCGTTCACCCAAGTCCATCAAACCAACCACATCTCTGGTTTCGGTAGTAGATCCGTTTCTGTTGGTTACCCAAACTTCCATACGAAGGATTTGCACCTGTGCATTCACTTTTGGCACATCCTTCATGGCCTTATTAAAATTCTGACGGAAATACTGTGCTAATAAGAAGTGACGATTTTCTTCGTAATCATCTGCCTTGAATTCAAAATAAGAATTGGTGGCACCGCCTTGTAAGGCCACACTTTGGCGGGTAGAACTTTGATTCGCTAAGGCTGCTGTTACAAACAATCGACCGAACTGCAATTGGGTTTTCACACCAAACAATTGTTGTGCACCTTGTATCAATGTACTCTTGGTTGCGAAATTGATGTTACCCGCTTCAATGCGTTTGATAATTTCATCATTCTTACCTGCGTAATCAAGCTTTAATTGATTCTCAAAATTGAAATTCGCCTGGGTATTGTAATTGATAGGAAGCTTCAATTTATCGCCAATATTACCGAGTACGCTGATATTCGCATTCATATCAAAATCAAATCCCCCGTTTCTTCTAGCTCTTTCAGGAAGTGCAGGGTTCTTGATGTTTTGCCCCTGATAACCTGCAATGATGGTCACATCCCCTTGCGGGCGAATGTCTACTTTGGGTAATCCATTGGCATCACCCCCAAACATGCGATTGAACAAACTTGGGTAGGCTGTTAATTTGGGGCGGGCATTTTTGCGGTTCAAGTCGCTCAACACACTCGCTCTTTTCTGAAAATATTCAATCTCAGCTTTCCGTGCTTGGAGGCGTTGAAAATCTTCAAAACTCATCGCAGTAGGTTTGCGATAGTACTTGGAACCAACTTTTTCAATGATATAGTAAGTACGAGTGGTGGGGTCGTACACAATAGAATCGGTGATGTTTGCGGGTCGGCGAAGATCAATGGGCCCTCTACCGGGGTTACTAAACGGATCGCCTAAACGATCGTGAATGGGAAACTTCAGTGTATCAACACCCTTAGGATCGGTGGTATCACGAAAATGACCTGCTTTGGACTGTAACGCAACAGTACATAGCAGGCATACCACGGCCATATACCGTATGTACAATCCTATTATCTCTTTAGTCAAAAACAATCTTTTCCCTAGAATTAGTTAGGTAGAAATCCGTTCCGATAGGCTTAAATTAGTTTTAAAGCTTTCTTGATGATGTCTTCTACTTGGCTGTTACCGGGCTCGGCTGTAAGTACCCTTTTTACAGCTTGCTCAGCGGCCGAACGACCAATGCCAAGAGCGACTAATGCATTTAACGCATCTTGATCCAATGTATTGTTTATCAATGGAGAAATATTTGTTGTTGGTCCCATTTTGGCCAACTTATCTTTTAATTCCAACACAATTCTTTCCGCCGTTTTTTTACCGATCCCTTTGATCTTTTCCAACTGCGCGGTATTGCCATGTACGATGATTTTTATCAATTCGTCAGGCTTAACCGAAGACAACATCATCCTAGCCGTTGCTGCACCCACTCCCGAAACACTTATCAAATGTATAAACAGCTCTTTTTCAGCCGGTTCCGAAAAGCCGAACAAAACATGTGCATCCTCCTTTATTTGTAGATAGGTATAGAGTAGTCCTTCTTCCTTACCTTGAATGGCTTCATACGTGTTGAGGCTTATATGTAACTCATAACCAACACCTTGTACGTCAACAATCAAATGGGCTGGAGTTTTTTGAACAAACTTTCCCTTAACAAATGCAATCATACCAACGAAAATAAGTAGTTCGCGCGAATTTGATTCGCTTATCTCCTAAAAAGAGATAAGCCCTTGTAAACCAAATTAATGCCAATATTCTCAAATCTCGATATTAAAAACTAAATTTGTGCCCCAATCTAAAGTATTTCTGCATGAGCCAAAAAATTACAGCCGCCATTACAGCAGTGGGTGGATATGTTCCGGAAGACAAGCTTACGAATGCCGATTTAGAGAAAATGGTTGATACCAACGACGAATGGATTCGCACAAGAACAGGTATCGAAGAACGCAGAATTTTGAAAACTCCCGGATTGGCCACTTCCGATATGGCAGTTCCGGCTGTTCAAGAACTTCTCAAAAAACGGGGTATTAGTGCCGAAGAAATTGATTGCTTGATTGTTGCCACCGTTACCCCCGACATGGTTTTCCCCGCAACAGCCAATCTCACCTGTCATAAACTTGGGGCAAAAAATGCTTGGGGCTTCGATTTGGCCGCAGCATGTTCCGGTTTTTTGTTCGCTCTTACCACAGGTGCTTCCTTAATTGAAAGCGGTCGCTTTAAAAAAGTAGTAGTTGTAGGTGCCGATAAAATGAGTGCCATTGTAGATTATACCGATCGAAATACTTGTGTACTTTTTGGAGATGGGGCCGGTGCCGTTCTGTTGGAACCCAGCGAAGAAGGTTATGGAATTCTCGATAGCATCTTGAAGACTGATGGAAGCGGAAGTCAGTTCCTCAATATGAAAGCCGGTGGTTCACTTCGCCCCGCCTCTATTGAAACCGTTACCAATAAAGAACACTTCGCTTACCAAGAAGGTCAATCTGTATTCAAATTCGCAGTAAAAGGAATGGCCGATGTAGCCGCTGAATTGCTCGAAAAAAACAATTTAACGGGAGAAGACATTGCCTGGTTGGTTCCTCACCAAGCAAACAAAAGAATTATCGATGCTACAGCCAATAGAATGGGCTTGAGTCAAGATAAAGTAATGCTCAATATTCAACGTTACGGAAATACAACCGCTGCTACCATCCCTCTTTGCTTATGGGAATGGCAAAATCAATTGAAAAAAGGCGACAAAATTGTGTTAGCTGCTTTTGGTGGTGGATTCACTTGGGGTGCTACACTAATTAAATGGTCGATTTAAAGAATATCAACGAAAAGCTCCTGAAAAGGAGCTTTTTTATTTCCGAAACTTTTGAACCCACAGCGAATAGTCTGTTTGAGGTAGCTTCTCTATATTCAACATTCGAAGCATTGTAACGAGTTGACCGCGATGGTAAGTTCCATGATTCATCACATGCTGTGCAATTTGCCCCACCTGCATTTTAACCGGCTCCCTTTTTACATTGTGATAGAGAATTACATGATGCAAAGCCGCCATGCTAGCATGTTGAATCCATTGCTGCCATTGTTTCGATTGAGCGTTAAGCGCCTGCATCAACTCGCTAGTGTCGCCCGAAAATTGAACGCTAGGAAAAACAGGTTGCTCAACCAATCGAATGCGCTGCCACCAAACAGTTTCAGCGTCCCACATATGGAGCAAGGTTTTATGCAAACTTGGGAAACTAGAGACCATCTCTTTAGTTTGAAGTTCGGGAGATAAAGACCCTATTTTTTCGGTTAGTTTTTGATTGGCCCAAACATTATAGGCCGAATAATTTTCTAATAATTCTTTCATGTTGCTTCTTTAAAACTGTGGATTTATTCTCGATGGCAACTAATCGAAATAGGTTAAATTTGGTAGCAGATTAGATTTACTAAATATCGGCAAAAAAACAGTGACTATGGATAAGAATTTTCCAATTTCAGGCTTTAGCTCTTTGGCCATTCATGGCGGACATGTTCAGGACCCCAACTATGCGCATTTAACACCCATATATGCAGCCTCTACCTATGTTTTTGATACGGCAGAACAAGGAATGCGACGTTTCAGCGGACAAGAAGAAGGATACATTTATAGCAGATGGGGCAACCCCACTATGACAGAGGCAGAAGACAAAATTGCCGCAATGGAAACCTTTGGACTCGATTTTGAAGTAAAAGGAATTTTGCACGCATCGGGTATGGCCGCAATATCAACACTTTTTCTAGCCAATCTGAAACAAGGTGATAAAGTGCTGAGCCATTTTTCACTCTATGGCGGCACTCAAGAAATCCTCAATCGCTTGTTGCCTGAAACAGGCGTTCAATCTACTATTGTAGACCTTCGCGATTTGAACAAAGCCGAAGAAGCCCTTCAACAAGATCCGGCAATCAAAATGCTGTATCTGGAAACACCGGCCAATCCTACCATTCAATGTGTAGATATTGAAGAACTGACTAAACTCGCTAAAAAATACGGGAAAATAGTAGCCTGCGATAACACGTTCGCTACGCCTTATCTTCAGCAACCATTCAAATTTGGAGTTGATTTCGTAGTGCACTCAACTACAAAATTTTTGAATGGGCACGGCACCATCATTGGAGGAATTCTATTAGGTAGGAACATTGAGTTCATGAAAACGCATGCTACTAAAATTCATCGTTTATTGGGCGGCAATAGTAATTCATTCGATGCCTTCTTGTTGGTGAATGGCATGAAAACATTGGAAGTGCGCATGGAGCGTCATTGCAATAATGCCATGGCAGTTGCTCATTTTCTGCAGTCTCACGATGCTGTAGCAAAAGTGAACTATAATGGATTACCGGAGCATCCTGATCATTTAGTGGCACTGAAACAAATGCGCCATCCGGGTGCCATGATGAGCATTGAATTGAAAGATGGATTGGTAGCAGGAGTGAAAATGATGAATAAATTAAAACTCTGTACCCGAACGGTAAGCTTGGGTACATGTGATACATTGCTTTGCCATCCTGCATCCATGACCCATGCAGGCGTGCCGAAAGAACAACGTGAGAAATATGGTATCACAGATGGATTGATCAGAATGAGTATTGGGATGGAAAATGTGCAAGACATTCTGGCCGATCTTGATCAGGCATTAAGATAACGCCACATTTTATACAACAATCAATCAACTTCACATGAGAAATTCACTCTTTCTCGCAGCCTTTGTATGCCTGATCATTGGTTGCGAATCGAAACCTACCTACGATACAATTATCAAGAATGGAATGATCTATGATGGATCTGGCGCGGCGCCTGTTAAAGGTGACATTGGGATCAATGCCGACACTATCGCTTTCATCGGCGATCTTTCACAAGCTACTGCAAAAGAAACTATTGATGCGAAAGGGAAAGCAGTGAGTCCGGGTTTCATCAATATGCTAAGTTGGGCTGTTGAGTCCTTAATTGAAGACGGGAACAGTGAAAGTGATATTCGTCAGGGTGTAACATTGGAAGTATTTGGTGAAGGAAGCAGTATGGGCCCTTTGAGTCCAAAAATGAAAGAACGTGAACAGAATTCACAAGGTGATATCAAATACAAAGTAGATTGGACGAGCTTCGGAGGATACCTCGATTTTATGGATAAAAGAGGTGTGAGTTGCAATATCGCTTCATTTTTGGGAGCTACTACCGTACGTGATTATGTTATTGGAGAAGACAATCGACAAGCTACTCCGGCTGAATTGGATACCATGAGGATGTTGGTTAAAGCGGCAATGGAAGAAGGTGCGTTGGGAATCGGTACTTCTTTGATTTATCCACCAGCCTTTTTTGCAAGCACCAATGAATTAAAAGAGTTGACCAAAGAAGCGGCGAGATACGGCGGTTCATATATTAGTCACATGAGAAGTGAGGGCAACAATATTGAAAAAGCATTGAATGAGTTGATAGAAATTTCCAGCTACGCAAATTGTCACGGCGAATTGTACCATTTGAAGATGGCGGGAAAAGACAATTGGGGCAAATATGATACAGTGATTGCAATGATTGAAAATGCCCGTAAAGCCGGGATTGATATCAGTGCTAATATGTACAATTATACGGCAGGTGCAACGGGAATGACCGCGTCGTTTCCGCCTTCATTGCAAGACGGTGGATTTGGTAAATTAAGAGAACGTTTACAAGATCCAAAGATTCGTGCAGAGATGGCGAAAGCGATGAATACTAACGCTACCGATTGGGAGAATTTATACTATGGCGCGAATGGAGCCGAGCATGTATTATTATTGGCGTTCAAACAAGATTCGCTAAAAAAATACACAGGCAAAACATTGGCAGAGGTTGCCAAAATAAGAGGGACGAGTCCGGAGAACACGGCTATGGATTTAATTATTCAAGACAGTACGAGAGTGGGAGTTGCGTATTTCTTAATGAATGAAGACAATATTAGAAAACAGATTCAATTGCCATGGGTAAGTTTCGGAAGTGATGAAGGATCGTATTCAACGAAAGGAGTGTTTTTGAAGGCAAATCCGCATCCGAGGGCTTATGGAAACGTTGCACGATTATTAGGGAAGTATACCAGAGATGAGAAATTGATTCCGTTGGAAACAGCGGTGTACAAGTTGTCTGGTTTGCCGGCCAAAAATTTAAAACTGCAGAAAAGAGGATTGTTGAAAGTTGGATATTATGCTGATGTAGTGGTGTTTGATCCTGCAACAGTAAACGATAAATCTACCTATGACAAGCCACATCAGTATTCAGAAGGAGTAAGTGATGTATGGGTGAATGGAGTAGCCGTATTGAGAAACAATGAGCATACGGGAAAAAGACCCGGAAAAGCATTAAGAGGACCGGGATATAAATCAAAATAAACATGAGCATAACAGTTAGAAGAGCAAGAAAAGAAGATTGTCCGAGAATCATGCAATTGATTCAGGAATTGGCGGATTACGAAAAAGCGTCTCAAGAAGTGACGGTTAGTTTGGAACATTTCCAGGAAAGCGGATTTGGCGAGAATCCTGTTTGGTGGGCATTTGTAGCCGAAGAAAACGGGATCATTCAAGGATTTGCCCTGTACTACATTCGGTACAGCACATGGAAAGGTCAGCGCATGTATTTAGAAGACATTTTGGTTACGAATGAAGCGCGTGGGAAAGGAATTGGAAAGTTGTTATTCGATCGATTAATAGAAGAAGCGAAAGAAAAGAAATTTTCCGGAATGATGTGGCAAGTGTTAGATTGGAACGAACCGGCCATTAATTTCTACAAAAAGTTCCCCACCAAATTCGATCCCGAATGGATCAATTGCACCATTTCATTTTAATTCATTACAATCCAAAACGAAAAAGCGAGCGCCTCTCAGGCGCTCGCTTTTTCGTTGTAACACACAACCTAGAGTTGTTTCAAAGCCAAAAATGCCGAAGGAGAAATAATAGTTTTGTCAAAAATACACATATGGCAGATACATTTATGCAAGTTGACATCATGCTGGTTTTTGCTACGAAATACCGCGATGCTTTGATTGAATACTCTTGGGATGAGGAACTCTACAAATACATAACCGGTATTGTACAAAACAAAGATCAAAAAATGCTAGCTATTGACGGCGACAAGGATCACATTCACATTTTTTTGAGCTTATCAGGTGATTTATCAATCGCAGAAATCGTTCGCGAAGTCAAGAAATCTTCTACGAATTTTGTTAATGACAGAAGACTTTCGAAAAAGCATTTCAGGTGGCAATCAGGATATGGAGCCTTCTCTTATTCAAGAAAAGACCGTGATCGAGTAATTAATTATATTAAGAATCAGAAAGAACATCATTCAAAAG
Organism: Chitinophagaceae bacterium UBA3961; assembly: GCA_002385265.1. GTDB lineage: Bacteria > Bacteroidota > Bacteroidia > Chitinophagales > Chitinophagaceae > Endoryza > Endoryza foliicola. The sequence continues at coordinate 6,234 of DGDD01000185.1, read as the reverse complement.
AAAATTTCAAAGAAGAATTCAAAAGGCAACTGAAAGAATTTGACATTGAATTTAAAGAAGGATATTTATTTGATTTTTTTGAAGAACCGGAATCTGAAAATTGAATAGCGAAACCTTTTCGCAATGTAAAACCCACATTCGACCCCTCCGGGGTCGAACTTATCCGCCTTGTCTTTGCTGCTACCAACATTTGACCCTTCCAGGGTCGGGCATTCAAAGCAATAAACTTGATCAGTTAAGGTGTATTACTAGAACAATTCAATTTAAATCTGAAAATTGAACGGCGAATCCTTTTTCGCAATACAAAACACACATTCGACCCCGCCGGGGTCGAACTTATCCGCCTTGTCTGTGCTGCTACCAACATTTGACCCTTCTAGGGTCGGGCATTCAAAGCAATAAACTTGATCATCAAAGGAGCATTACAAGTACAATTCAATTTAAAGAAACGGAAATATGAATACCCGAATTGGCGATTTGTAAAACTCCTTGCCACTTATGTAAGAAGAAAGAAACAACCTTGCTAAAACCTATTGTATAATATTCTCGACCCCGGCAGGGGTCATATGTTGTTAGAAAGCTAATGCAACAATTGATCCCGACCCCGGAGGGGTCGCATGTGGTATCTCTATTGACACCAACCAATTCCACCACAAGTTGCCACTATCACGCAAGAGTGTGACGCGACCCTGTAGGGGTCGAAATTATCCACCTTGTCTTTGCTACCACCAACATTTGACCGTTCTAGGGTCGGGCATTCAAAACAACAAACTTGATCATCAATGTTGCATTACAAGTACAATTCAATTTAAAGAAACGGAAATATGAATACCCGAATTGGCGATTTGTTAAACTCCTTGCCACTTATGTAAGAAGAAAGAAACAACCTTGCTAAAACCAACTGTGTCATATTCTGGACCCCGGCAGGGGTCATATGTTGTTAGAAAGCTAATGCAACAATTAATCCCGACCCCGGAGGGGTCGCATGTGGTATCTCTATTGACACCAACCAATTCCACCACAAGTTGCACTCTTTCACGCAATAATGTAACACAAACCTGTAGAGGTCGAACATCAGTAGTAACTACAATCACGCACCACTGAGGTACGACCCTGCAGGGGTCGAATGTTCGTAGCACTGAGATTGTGTAGAGAGCCCGACCCCGTATGGGTCGCATCTGCGTATTCAATAAAACCGTTCCGATAAAACATACCCACCAATACCACCCAATAAAAAAACCGTCGTTTCCGACGGTTTTATTTTTTATTAATTTACCGATTCAACTTGCATCGTTTTATCGATCTTTAAAACCAACCCTTGCAACACCTTGCCCGGACCCACTTCCGTAAACTTGGTGGCCCCGTCTTTTACCATCGACTGAACACTCTGTGTCCATCGAACGGCACCGGTTAATTGATCAATCAAATTCTGTTTGATCTCATCTCTATCATACACCGCCTTCGCAGCTACATTCTGATAAATATGCGCCGTAGGCTGATGAAAATTTGTTTTCTCGATCGCTGCCTTCAACTCCTCCTTCGCCGGCTCCATCAAAGGCGAATGAAACGCCCCTCCCACCGGCAACAACAATGCTCTTTTCGCGCCCGCCGCCTTCATCTGCTCACAGGCTACTTCTACCCCTTTCAACGATCCGCTGATCACCAATTGTCCCGGACAATTATAATTCGCAGCAACCACAATTTCTCCCGTCTCTTCAGAAACCTTCTTGCAAATCTCTTCTACTTTCTCATCCGCCAATGCCAATACCGCCGCCATTGTAGACGGTGTAACTTCACATGCTTTCTGCATGGCCGTTGCACGAATGGAAACCAATTGCAAGGCATCTTCAAAACTCAAGGTACCATTCGCCACCAATGCCGAAAACTCTCCTAATGAATGTCCCGCTACCATATCCGGACGCGCCCCTTCAATTGATTTATACGCAATCACCGAATGCAAAAACACCGCCGGCTGCGTAACATTTGTTTGTTTTAAATCTTCTTCACTGCCATTGAACATTACATCAGAAATTCTAAAACCTAAAATCTCATTTGCTTGCTCAAACAATTTCTTCGCAAACGCGCTATTTTCATATAAGCTTTTCGCCATACCCGGGAACTGAGAACCTTGTCCCGGAAACACAAATGCATGCTTCATAGTGCTACCAAAGTTTAGAGTCAACAAAAATGCCACAAAGACTTTAAACTAACAAAATCTTTGTGGCTTCTAACCCAAATTTTATGGTTGTTAATGCAACTTTACGCCAACCAACTTCAAAAACTCCATTCTGGTAGAATTTTTTAGAAATTCTCCATCAAATGCACTCGTCGTTGTCACTGAATTTTGCTTCTGAACCCCTCTCATCATCATACACAAATGCGATGCTTCTACCACCACTGCTACACCAATAGGGTTTAGTGTTTCTTTGATCGCCTCCAAAATTTGCGATGTCAAACGCTCCTGAACCTGCAATCTTCTTGAATATACATCCACCACACGCGCCAATTTACTCAAACCCGTGATATAACCATTCGGAATGTAGGCAATATGCGCCTTACCGTAAAATGGTAACATATGGTGCTCGCACATACTATACAACTCAATATCTTTTACAATCACCATTTCACTAACATTCTCATGAAACTTTGCAGAATTCAAAATCTCTTTCGCATCCAATACATAACCCTGCGTCAAAAACTGCATGGCTTTTGCCATACGTTCCGGTGTTTTCAAGAGTCCTTCTCTTGTTGGGTCTTCACCTAATAATTCTAATGCTTTCGTATAATGCTCAATCAACCCCTTGGTTGTTGCCTCATCATACTGCTCAATTTTTCTATATGCCATAATCAATTATATTCAAGGTTGTTAATGAACTGGGAACTCCACGTAATTCCTATCGGTTTCGTACAAACGAACAAACAAATCCTGCGATTGGTTCAACTTTGCTCGTAATAAATCATAGATATAAATACAGATATTTTCCGCTGTCGGATTCACCGTTGAAAAATAAGGTACATCTAAATTCAAATTCTTATGATCCAACAAATCCAACACTTCCTCTTTTATCAGATCACTCAATACTTTTATATCAATCACATAACCCGTTTCCGGATCAACCTCTCCTACAACCTTCACTTCCAATTCATAATTGTGACCGTGATAATTCGGATTATTACATTTACCAAATACCGCTTGATTTTTCTCAAAATTCCAAGCAGAATTGAACAAGCGATGCGCCGCATTGAAATGCTCTCTGCGGTATACAGCCACCTTTTTATTCATGATTACCAATTTTATCCACTACAATTGAAACTTTTTCTTCTCTCTTTACTACCACACTAAGAAGATGAGAAACATTGTTTTGTCAAACAACTGATACGGAAGTGTGCCGTCCAAGTTGCCTAAAAATCGTGGGTTAGATAAATAACAGTACGTTTGTCGAATTGTTCGACTTTTCGAAATTAAAACAAAAATATCATTTCACACCCCCGAACTACAACTGCCCCAAAACAACGATATTTGCACCATGAATATTCTTGTAGTAGCCGCCACCGATTTTGAACTAAGTCCTTTGCGCTCAAAGGTTTCTACAAGTTCTTTAACACACAACATCCGGTTTCACACAACCGGTGTTGGTATTATGGAATCCACTTACCAAATCGCAAAACTATTGGACCTCCATTCACCCGATCTCGCCCTTCAAATTGGTATCGCCGGCACTTTCGATAGCCAATTACGTAATGGATCCGTTGTTTGGATTGAATCTGATACAGTGGCCGACCAGGGCGTTTGGGAAAACAATGCGTTTAAATCCCTAGCCGACCTCAACCTGTTTGCAGCCAATCAAACTCCTTATGTAAACGGACTACTTCCCAATCCTATTCAACTTCCATTCTTAAACACCCTACAAAAAGGACCTGCGATAACCGTTAATCAAATTAGCACCGACCCCAAATACATTCAAACCTGGAACCAATTGTACCGCCCAATTGTTGAATCAATGGAAGGCGCCCCCTTCCACTTCGCCTGCTTGAAAAAAGGCATCCCTTTTCTTCAACTCAGAGCCGTTTCCAACCAAGTTGGTGATCGCAACAAAGCCAATTGGGATTTTAAATCCAGTCTTGAAAACCTAAGTTCTGTATCCTACAAATTCATTGAATCGTTATGAAGAAATATACGCTCGGATTCTCACCCTGCCCCAACGATACTTTTATCTTCGATGCCTTGGTCAATAAAAAAATTGATACCGATCTCGAATTTGAAGTGGTATTGGCCGATGTTCAACAATTGAACAAATGGGCCCTCGAAGGCAAACTCGATTTCACAAAAATCAGTTACGGCGTAATGCCCTTGCTTACTACTACTTATAAAGTATTATCATCAGGCGGCGCCTTGGGTAAGGGAGTAGGACCCTTGCTCATCACTAAAAATCCCGACCTGCTAACAAAATCAGATCTTTCCGAATATACAGTGGCCATACCCGGACAAAACACCACGGCTCATCTCCTCTTTTCCCTTGCTCATCCTGAATGTTCTAAAAAAGAAATGATGATCTTCTCAGATATTGAAGATGCCGTTTTGACCGGTAAAACAGACATGGGGGTTATCATCCACGAAAATCGATTCACCTATCAATCGAAAGGATTGTACAAAATAAAAGACCTTGGTAACTATTGGGAAGAAACCACCGGCAATCCCATTCCACTCGGTGGCATTGTTGCAAAAAACAGCTTGGATACAGCATTGATGGAAAAAGTAAACGCTCAAATCAAAGCCAGTATTGAATACGCTTATGCCCACCACTACCCCGCTCCGGCCGATTATGTGAAAGCCCATTCACAAGAAATGGAACCGGATGTAATGAAACAACACATCGATTTGTATGTAAATAATTTCTCCCTCAACCTCGGCAGTTCAGGAAAAGCCGCAGTCAACCAATTAATTGAGATCTATCAGAAAAACAATCCGGGACTCACCATTAGCCCCGTTCATTACATCGACTAGTCTTTCTTCAATACAGCCGCATAAGTCTCCAAACAACGCTTCCGCGCTAACTCATGCTGCACAATGGGTCTTGGATAATTAAAGGAGTCCAATTCGGGTACCCATTTGCGTATGTACTTTAATTGCGGATCGAATTTTTGCGTTTGTAGTTGCGGATTGAATACTCTGAAATAAGGAGCCGCATCGCAACCGCTGCCCGCAGCCCATTGCCAGCCACCATTATTAGCGGCCAAATCGAAGTCCAATAATTTCTGAGCGAAATAAGCTTCTCCCCAGCGCCAATCGATCAATAAGTGTTTGGTAAGAAAAGAAGCAACAATCATCCGCACGCGGTTGTGCATATATCCTGTTGCATTCAATTCGCGCATACCTGCATCAACAATGGGATAGCCGGTTTCACCCTTACACCATTTCTCAAAAGCCGCTTCATCGTTCAGCCATTGTATTTGATCATAATCCGGTTTGAAAGCCAAGCCCTTTCCCACGCGTGGGAAATGCCAGAGAATCATATGATAGAAATCGCGCCAGATCAATTCATTCAAATAAGTCTCGTTCAATGCGCCGGCTTCACGAGCGAGTTGACGAATACTAATGGTTCCGAAACGCAAATGCACACCCAATCTTGAGGTTCCGGGAACTGCCGGGAAATCGCGCTGCTCCGAATATTTTTTGATCACTTCCGCTTTCCAATCGGTGGGTGGTATGTCGATCTCCGAAGGCTCAAATCCCATGTCGGCCAAACTTGGGATCTTTGTTGGTTTGGCTGTATGAAAGGCCTCGAAATATTTTTTAGTGGGATATGATTTTAGGAAGAAAGGTTTAAGTGCCGCCTTCCATCTTCTTGAGTAAGGCGTAAAAACAGTGTAGGGCTTACCATCGTCTTTCACTACCTCATCTTTTTCGAAGATCACCTGATCTTTGAACGTATGAAAACTTGCCCCGGCTTTTTCTACCAATGAACGGGTCAAGCCATCGCGCTCCAAAGCATAAGGCTCGTAATCGTGGTTGGTAAACACTTTGGCCACATCGAACTCCTTCAGAATCTCGGGCCAAATTGTTGAGGGACTGCCATAGTACACCCGCAAGCAGGAGCCCAAAGCTTTCAACTGCGCGTCCAATTCCGTAATGACACGGTGAATGAAATGCACGCGCGCGTCTTTTTTATCCTCTAGCTTGTCTAAAATCTCTCGATCAAAAATAAAAATGGGTTGAAGCGGAAACATCGGAAG
>DGDD01000184.1 GCA_002385265.1 Chitinophagaceae bacterium UBA3961 | reverse complement strand
ATTGTCGTCACCAAAATCATTGTGCCATACATAGCCCGATCGGTACATGCCGAAGGGTTTGAATATTTTTTCGGTGGCCCAATCGTCAACTGTTCTTCCTGTGCTTTCTTCGATGGCTAGTTGAAGCAATTTGAAGCCTTCTCCTGAATAAGCATATTTAGAGCCTGGTTCGAAATAGATTTTCATTATACCTGCTGTGTCTTCTTCACCTGTAATGGGACTGAACCAGCGTACATTGGGAAGACCGGTGGTGTGAGACAAGCACATTCTCGGTGTTATCTTCTTCCATCGTTCATCCGATTGCAGGTCGGCGAAATACTCGTATGCTGCAATTGGTTTTTTTAGGTAGGATGCGATGGGTTTGTCTAAATTGAGCAGTCCATCTTGCGCCAACATCATGCAGAGGTAGCCAAAAACGGCTTTGCTGAAGGAGGCGGCGTACATGATGGTGGCGGTATCGAGTTTTTCGCCTGCTGGTTGGTTGCGATAGCCATAGGCTCTTAAAAACACCGGCTTGTTTCCATTGATGATGGCAATAGCAGCTCCTTGAACTTTTGAATCCTCAAGCGTTTTTTTGATGAAACTATCGGCAGCTGCAACGCTCACCATTGTGCGGTCGAGTCGGAGGATACCTCCCATTTGTGCCATGACGGTTATGCTGAAAAAAAGCAATAGAAACGAGCAGAAGTATTTCATACAACGTTGAGTTAGCTTGAGTGGGTCACTCATGGTGAAGCACTCTTGAATTGTTTGATATTGATGCTACTGAACCAAAGCAGATAACTTGCGAAGCTGATTTTTTGAACAATGGGTAGGAATTGAATAAGATTGCTGTTATAATATAGTACATTATTGGCAATTACCAATAGAATGTTGATAAAACCCCATGTCAGAACTGCATCCCACTTGCTTTTGTAGAGTCCGATAAGTGTGAGAGAGACTGCTATCATTCCAAATAGACTTGCGGCATTGATGATGAAATCGTGCGGCAAAGAGGTTGCCAGCAGAGCGGCTATTAGCATTGATGCAATTGCACTACCTCGAAGAAACTTACGTTGAGCTACAGGGAATTGGGGGATGCTAGCATAAATCCACCAGAAGAGTGCGAGAGCGATTGCTAATACAATCATCGCTGCAATTGCAACTGGTTGAGCGGCGTTTGACAATCCGTTAATTGCGGTGGTATTCAGAAGGTTGCACCAGTAGTTGTGGGTCCAGCTAAAGCCAATAGTGTTTTTGTCGAAATCCGATCCTCCGGGATATAATAGTGTGGCGATAAAGTACAATAAAATAAATACGGCAATGCCGATAGTGGGGGAGACTGCAAAGAGCGATTTTGATGTCGTTTTTTTCAGATGGAGGAATGTTTGTAGAAAGGTACGATTGTTTGGAACAAGAAATGGTAATTATAGATGAAGAAGCAATGCAATGTTGTGCGAGGGTGATTTTATATTTTTTTTGACCACAGATTTTGTGAATTTTAAATGCAGGATAACACCGATTAGCGGTTGAGATTCGATCAGCACATTTTCAGTTCCAGCCTCTAATTTTCGGTACTAAAAATGACAACCACAGAGACACGGAGGGCCTCCTCGTTTCCTCGTCTCCTCTCTTCCTCGTCTCCTCTTCTCCTCACACCTGCACCCAACTCTGCATCCCCTTCTCATAATCTATCAAAAATCGTTTGTGACCGGAATGGTGCAGGAATAAAACATCCATTGCTTGAATTGTAGAGAGAACTACCGCAAAATTTGATCGGGCGAAGGTTTCATCTTCAATAGTCATCTCCGCTACATTGAACTGTATTAGCTCAGGCGCTTCAATCAATGTGCCGGGACCACTGGTAGTAGTATAACACATTTTCGCAGAAACACGCGATTGCTCCCACGCTATTTCAGCAATTTCATCGCAATGATGTATACTCGCTTGCGCTTTTATGCGTACTTGAATTCGAAGTTCCTTGTCGTAAAACAGCCAACTTATGTTTGGATTCTTTTCTAAATGCTGAAACTTTGGCGACCTAATATCCGTGTGAAATCTTAAAGTCTTTTCTTCCCTGTTGGCAGCTCTCAATACCACAGTACGGATGAAAGGAAAAGAATCACTTACGGTAGCAATGGTGGCCGTGTGAAAAGCTGATTTATGGTTGGAAGCTCCGGATTTCAACAAATCCCATAGTTCATTCTCTATCTCGGCTGCGGATACAGCACTTATCTCTGCTTTCATGCCCATAAAAACAGATAAAGATGAATTTGGTTCGAAAAAATACCTTGAAAATAGGAGAGAATATCCCTGAATTAAGGGATACCAGTGCATGACTAGAAGGACTACTTTGCAGCCATACCGTTAAAATTAGACTTTTATGAAATTTCATTCCTTTTTGATGACAATGATAGCCAGTTTTGGCTTTGTAGCCATCGCCGCTGCTCAATCCATTGTTTTAACCATCAATAAAAATGCCTCGCTAGTACAGAACTTAACTCGCACTGATGCAGTTGATGCAACGGGTGCCACTGTGCACACAGCGAGTTTTGATATTCAGCTCAACAACCTCCCTGCTACAAAAGCTGTTGTACTTGCACTCCAAACATTGGCAACAAGCAAAACAAGCTTGCAAGCAAAAGCAGCCGCTAGCCTTAGCACTGTTCCTCTCGATTTGGAATTTCAAATGTTAGATTTTAATAACAACAGTTTGGAAGACAAAGTATATTCTTCTGTTAGTATTGAAGAAATGAAAATTTCTGCGTTGAATGCTTCAGAGAAAAATACGGTAGTCTTGTCTTATAAAATAAAAGCGAAGAAAGTAGCCGCGTTGCCAACCGGACAAAAAATTGCTCCGCCTAGTTTGAAAGCCGCAAAAGCTTTGTCTTCTAATTATGCAATTACCATTGGGAATCTACCAACGAAGCGCGTTTCCAAGTTATCAGAAATGATCATTCGACCTTCTTCAAATGCTTTGGTTCCTTTTACTATTGAATTGGCAGCCATCGATGGAGCCAATTGGAGTCAATGGTTCAATACAGGAGCGGCCGGTGTGAAGAAAGAACAAGGGCAGATTGAGTTGCTTACACCCGATTTCAAATCCTCTATTTTAAGTATTAAGCTCGTTGATGTTCAAATACTTTCGTATTCGGTAAGCAGCGCCACAGGGGGCAGTATTTCCAAGTCAACAGTTGGATTAGCGGCTGGCGCAATCACAATTCTATAGAGCACAAAGTTATTTTAACGACAATCATGCATCTATATCCTTGGTTTTAACCGAACCATTGCGTTGATAGCTGGCGATTATTACACCTTTCGATGTGGTAATGCTTTCCTTTAACTTGAAGGCTACCGGTATCGCGCCACTGCCGAAAAGCTTCTTACCCTTTCCCAGAATGATTGGATGAATTTTCAAACGAAGTTCATCCACCAAATCGTGCTTTAGTAATTGTTGTATCAACTCGCTGCTTCCCCATACATGCAGGTGAGGACCTTTCGTTTGTTTCAATTTTTTTATAGTAGCAATGGAAGACACAACACTCGAATGTGCCCAGTTTTTAATCAATGGGTCGGTATTCTTTAGTTTTTTTGAGAATACGTACTTCATGCCCTTGTTGATACCAGGCCAGATTGCATCATGTTGAGGCCAATACTTTGACCACATTTCAAATGTTTTTCTGCCCAATAAATAGGCGGCCGGTGCCAATTCTTTTTTCACCACTTCATTGTAGGTTGCATCACTGAATGGCGCCACCCATCCACCGTATTTAAATCCATTGGAAACATCTTCTTTTTTGCCACCGGGCGATTGAATAACACCGTCTAACGACATCATGGCTAATACCGTAATTTTTCTCATTCAAATGATTTTTGTGATGATTAAAGCTAAAGTAGCGAATTGAGAATCCGCATGTATTCTTGCGTCAAAATAGGAGTGTTTTGCGAACAATTAAGTTTTCGGCTTCTTCTTTCGGAGTATAAAATAGCATTGCGTTATTGCGCTATATACAGAATTTTTTCTGATGTATGCAATGTTCTTAAACAGGGCGGCACTTCATAATTAATTATTAATTATTAATTGATCTCATAGTTCCCCATCCGTGCGGTTTCGAATCGATACAAACCATTTCCAACTTCAATTATTGTAACCGGTTTTCCATTAAGCAATACCGTTGGTACATGATCGAATTTGAATGTAAACGGCATTCCGGCTCTGGATACTACTTTCAACCTACTGACCCTTCCTTCTTGCCATTGAAAATTCAATTCAAATGCTCCTCTCGTAATTACACCCCTAAACGATCCGGCTGCTTTCCATTCATCGGGCAATGCCGGCAATAATTGAATAAAACCTTCTTGTGATTGCACTAACATCTCGTTCACGGCTGCTTCCAATCCAAAAGATGCATCTACTTGCATGGCGGCATAACATTTTCCAAACAAGGATTTGGTACACTGTTCCTGAATGTATCCTTTGAATATTTTATTCGCTCTATTGCCATCAAACAATCGAGCCCATTCGCACATTTTCCATACTCGCGACCAGCCCGATGCACCGTCGCCCCTCTGTTCCAATACTTTCTTCACAGGTTCTATTAATTCGGGTGTTCGTAGGGGTGAAATGACATGCCCCGGATACAGCCCATACAAATGGGAGAAATGGCGGTGGTTCTTTTCCGTTTGAGGCCAGTCTTCAATCCACTCTTGCAAAGTACCGTCTCTCCCAATCTGCATAGGAGCGAGTGCTGCTCTGGCTTTTAGTACTTGCTTTTTAAAAGTTGTATCAATTTTCAATACTTCAGTGGCCTGTGCCATGTATCCAAACAAATCGGTCAGAATTTGTTCATCGATGGTAGAGCCATAACAGATCTGCGATCCATTGTAATAGGCTCCATTCATTTCGTCGAAAAAGCGGGTATTGCCCGGACTGCCTGGAACATTCTCAGGAGAAGTAGAGGGATTGGTGACCAACCATCCGTGTACCGGATCTTTTACCAAGAACTTCAAAAAGAACTGAACATTACCTTTTAGGAGGGCGTAGTTTTTTCGAAGAAAGGCAGTATCACGCGTGTATAAGAAATGCTCCCAAATATGTGTGCAGAGCCATGCTCCGCCTGTAGTAAACGCGCCCCAGTTCGATCCATCCATCGGTGCTGCAACCCGCCAGATATCAGTATTCTGGTGAAATACCCATCCTTCATTTACTCCATAATGTTCCTTGGCCACTTGCTTTCCTTGATCCGATACTTCTCGAATCAAATCAAACAAAGGTTGGGAACATTCACTGAGGTTTCCGGCATCTACATTCCAATAGTTCATTTGGGTATTGATATTGGTGGTGTACTTGGAATCCCACCAAGGATTCTGGTCGTTGTTCCAAATGCCCTGTAAATTACTGGCTTGGGTTCCCGGACGTGAAGATCCCATCATAATGTACCTTCCAAACTGATAGCCCAAGGCTGCAAATGAGGGATCCGCACCCTCGTGCACTTTCTGAATTCTTTCATTGGTGGGTAGAAATGATTGAGCAGTAGTGGGAAGTTCTAACTCTACTCTGCCAAATAGGGCCTTGTGCTCTTTTATGTGATCGGCTTTGATAGCTTCATAACTCCGATGCTCAATTGATTTAAGATAATCTGCTACACGTTGGGCAGCATTGGCACTTACATCTTTGTAGTTATTGAAATTGGTGGCAGCAACTAGTATTATTACTACTTCATCAGCGCCTTCAATTTCAATGGACTGTACATTCTTTTTTGTAGTTCCGCCTTTTACGCGGGCCACCAATCGCGCTTCATAGCGAAGTTGACCTTTCACACCAAGGTAGTCGGCGCTTTTGCCACTGAGTTTTAATTGTTTCGAGTCGATCACTTCCATGCTAAAATAATCGGTAGCATAGTTAGAATGGGTTTGGTTTCGCACTCCTTGCAGTTCAGCTTGCAAATTAATGGAACCGGCTTTGTTAGCGGTGATGCGCATTACAATGGCTTGATCAGGGAAAGAAGAAAACAGTTCTCGCGTATAGGTTACACCCTTGTGTTCGTAGCTAATGCTGGCTATTCCGGTGCTAAGATCAAGGGTGCGCTTGTAATAATTGATAGTATCAGTATAATTGAAATTGAGAACCAGATTTCCCATGTTTTGGTATTTCTGTTGTTCCACGGGATTTCCTAATAAGTATTTTCCAAACAATAAATGCCCTTCTACGAATTTCTTTTCGAACAAGAGTTGCTGCAGTTGCGGTAGTACTTTGTATCCGCCTTTTTTTACAGTAGAGTAGGGGCCTCCACTCCAATAGGTATCTTCATTGAACTGCAAGCGATCGGTATGCACATTGCCGAAGTACATGCCTCCCAAACGGCCGTTCCCGATCGGTAAAGCGTCTTCCCATTTATCTACAGAATCTTTATACCATAAACCGGTAGAAGGGTCGAATTGAGCCTTGGTTTGATTGATTGCGATCGAAAGAAAGCAAAGCAAGGAAACAAAGGTTTTTTGAAAGAAGGCAGAAGTATTCATGCAAATGGGGTTGAGTCGTTCAGTTGACCGCATTGAGTGGTTTTGTAGGATGCGGTTCTCTAAATTTACTTAACTCTATCGAAAGCAATTCAAAAAGAAAATGGCAAGCTTTAACAGTCGTGGTATTCCGGTTTTAGGTCTATTTCAAGCTGTAAGAGTTCGCTAATTGAACTACTGAAGGGATCGAAATATTTGTACCGTTCTGTGAAAACAGCGTAGGGATAGTCTCGGTTTTTGAGATTCAGTTCCAGATAGCTGCCACCACTGCCTTTGGCAGGAATGATGTTTTGTATGGATACCGACAGTAGCTCCGATTGATTGAATAATTGTGAAAAATTTCCACTAGCAAATCCAATCATTTTATTTAGGTCATCTCGCCAAATAACTGTTTTGGTTCCAAACTGTTTCAATACTTCGTTCGGTCTTTTCTTTATTCGGGCCGATCTCTTGTACTCAGCATTCATTTCCATTGAATCGGAAAGTACGAGGCTTGCGTCTATTTGAATGACTGATTCGTAAGACTCATTAAGAAGCAGTTGAGGATAGTCTCGATTGTTCTGAACGGAAAAAATGGTGTACCCCGTTTCGTAAGTCCAATCATTTGTGCTGGTGTATGAAATAGTGTAAATCATTCCTTGCGATTGCAAAATGCAGCTTTTTTGATCCTTTCTTTCATAACCGCCCGTAATTGCAGATTTTCCCATCATGTGCAACAGCGCTGCCTTTAATTCGAAGTAGCTCCGGTCATTTCCTTCTTCGTTGCTGCATGCGGCGTAGAAATGAAGTACCGGTGCATCGGTTCTTCCATTATCAAAATAGGAGCTAAAATCAGAAAGTAGAATTGATCCGATGCGAATGGGGTACTTGAATTTTTGAATCTTTTGTCCAAATGGAGATTTTTCAAAAACAATAGCAGGATGTTGTTCTAATTGGTCGTACGTAAGATCCCAATGAAGGATTTCTTTTTCAGGGCTTTGAATTTCATATCCGAAGGATTGGTCTTTAGGTCCGTTCTCTAAAATTTCATAATTAACAGTGTGCTTTGCTGTCCATAACTTTTTCTTGATCGAATAGGCATGATCAACATATTTGAAAAAAGTAGCGTCATCAAATTCAAAGCGATTTGATAGATATTCATAAACAACTTGAAAGCCTTTGAAATTTATGGGAATATAATGCTCGGTGAAATCGAATAAATAAAGCAAAGGGGTTTTCTCTCCATCGGTTACCAGATACACTCTTGATAGTTTTGAGAGGTCTATTTCACCGGTTCTAATGGATTCCGTATCGTATACTTTTATAAGCTCGCCTTCCAATGCAATGGTACCCGCCTCCGTTTCAGGCGGGAAGTTTTTTTGAGTGAAAAGGTTTTTGAGGAATTTGAGCATTTCTTGAATGATTCAAATAGCAATATCAGTGTTGGAGTTTATTTCTTTCAAACCTAATATATGATTCCATTGCCAAAATCGCAAATATCAACAACCCCAACTGCGGTAACAGCGTCTCCAACTCACTTGCTTGATATTCTTCTAAACTGCTCCCCGACTTATTTGTAAGCACCCAAAGTGCTGCACCGCCTGATTTTACACTAAATGCAGAAGTAGTGAGATTGGCTGCATAATGCAGTCCGGTGGGCATGGCCAACCCTTTAGAATAAAGGGCTGCAATTCCATATACAATTCCCCAAACTCCGGCACCTAAAAAAGCGGCTTGAAACGTCCAGTTATTTGCAATGTGGTAAAGAGCAAAGAGTATTGATGTACCAACGAGTGCTATTCGAGTGGAGGTTCCTTCTTTTAAGATAAGCAGTGGATAGCCGCGAAAAGCAAGCTCCTCCATATAGGCAAGCGGTAATAGCACAGCCGTTGAAAGGAGAAAGTTTAGTAAACTGGCATTTGTATTTGTGTGAATAGAGAAATTGGAAAATAACACAACTGCTAGAACTAGAGTCCCCATGATAAAGATTCCAATGAGAACACCTTTTAAGAAGTTAGGAATGGAGCTTGATTGGAGACTTACCCCAATTTCTTTCCATGATCTTCGATCTTGTTTTATAAAAACATAGCTTATTCCAAAAGCTACAAGGCAACCAACGAACGCGTGAAAAGTCCGACTCGGTTCAGAGTAGATAGGAGATACAAAGAAATACACGAGTACATAAAGAGCTGTAAACAAGAAACAAAATAAGAAAGCGTTGCCGTAAAGTTTTAGATGCGTCTTCATTTTCGATTTCTTTTAGTTTAATTCCAATACATGTAGTGGCTATTATTGTTTCACTCTTATGTATTTCTCGATATTCAAATGATTCACATCTGCTTTTTCCACTTTTTCAATTCCGATGATTGAAAGCGAATCTCCTGAAACCGTATAATCGAAATCAAAGGTTCCGCCTTCCCATTCACGGTAGTTGCAATAGTCCAATAGTTCAGTGTACTTGCCCTCGCCAATTTTCACGCGGCCACCGCCGGCGGTAAAGGAGGCAGTGGAATCTTTTCCATGATTCAAATCGTGGTTGAGAAATGAGAAATGCGTGGCAGTAATGATCTTGATCATTTCTTTGCCTTTGGTATAATCGGTGGTGGTAGTATCGGTTCCTTTAATGGTTGTGCCGGAAAGTAGTTTCCAAGTACCGATGATAGGAGCGGGGCTTGGCTCTTTTGTTGCCGGGGTATTGCAAGCTACTACTGTGAGCAGGCTTAAGCAGATGAGGGTGAATTTCATGTGGCGTTTTTGGGGGTGAATGTACGCCATTTTAAGCTAGGATTAGGTTGGATTGGTAGGATTTGGGTTAGGATTACCTTTGTAGCTTTGGTGGCCCCGTTCAGAATAGAATTGAATTGTGGCACTGTAGGCCAATTGTGTTAAGCTAGGATTGAGTTGGATGAGTAGGATTTGGGTAAGGATTACCTTTGTCGCTTTGGTGGCACTGTTCAGAATAAGATTGAATTGTGGCATTGAAATCCAATTTTTGTATTAGATCTCAAATTAGATAGGGTGAAAAGGATAGCATCAGTCTTTCTCTAACTGATCGAAATACTTCATCACCGCTCGTTCCGTTGCTTCTTGAAGCTGAATTGTTTCATCGAATAGTGATGTTCTTAATTGTTTGTACAGATTTACTGCATTTCTTAAACTCTTTAGCAAATCATTTCTGTTGTAGTTCGATAAAGTTTTACGAAGCTCGGTTATTTCTTCTTCATCTAATATAGATTCAAGTTTACGTACTCCCCTTGGCAAACTTGATTTTTTGATGTGAAGAAGCGGACCTAACACCATCATTCTTAAGGATGCAAGAAAGTCGTGCGCTTCTAAGTATTCCCCTCTTCCTATTTTTGTTAGTGCATAATGAATCCAGGTCCAAATGCGGTCTTCGATCCATTGGTAATCGGGGTAGGGGAATTTCGGATCGGATTTTTTAAAACTTGAGGCTAATAGATCTTTCTTATCCAACAATACAACAGGATTCTCAACTCTAACGTGAAATTCGTTGAGTGTTAGAAATTTCAGATCAACATGTAGCAACGGATTTTCATATAAGCAAATCAACAACCTTGGTTCCCCAACGTGCTCGCCGGTGAACGCTGAAAGAAGATCACCGAGTGAATCGGCAATTTCTTTCATTTTAGCAATCTGATCGGAAATTTTATCGACCGTAACTACTATCAAGTCGAGATCAGAAAATTCATCTAACTCATTTGTTATCCACGATCCTCCGGCAGCCAACCCAATCACTGACTCTGTTTCCTTTAAAATGGAAACGGCTCTATTTGCAAAATCCTTTTGAACCATTCTTGAAGTTAAAGAGATTAGTATTTTCTAATACGAAGATCGAGGAATTTACTTTTGCGGCAATTCCTTTGCTAGCTTCAGCGTATGTAGGATGGTTTTAGGGCTGTATCCCGGACTGTGGGTTATAACAACAAATTTCGGATTTTTACAATAGTCTATCACCCGTTGAACGGTAGCGGCATAGGCTGCCGGATTGGCATCTCCTAAAAAGCCAAGATTTTCTGCATCTGAGCCTTTTATTAAACAACCAGCTATTAGAAGCCGTTCTTTTTCAAACCAGATCACAATATTGTCTGCCGTATGTCCTTCTCCGGGATAGAAGGTTTTGAATCGATAGCCCCCAACGGAAAATAGGGTATCGTTCGAAATCAAATTGTCAGCTCTTTTCATATTTCTTTTCTCACTCCACTGATCGGTGAGAACAGTGGTATAGGTTTTGATTCCCTTTAGTTTGTAATATTCAAGGCCGGCTGTTTTATCATCGTGGAAATGCGTGGCAATGCAAAGAATCACTTTTTTGTGGTGTTTGTATTCAATGCTGTCGAGCAAAGGTTGAAATTGGGTTGTATCCCAAGGTGTGTCAAACAGCACCACACCTTCTTTTGTAACCAAATACATTCCATTTGCTTGTACCGGTTCATTTTGATAAAGATGATAGGTGGTGTATATATAGAAATTTTCTGTTAAGTGCTCAATTTTTAAGGGAGCTTGCTTTGGTTGAGCGAATAAGGAAGTGGATTGAATGAATACAATTGCAAGAATTGATAGATTTTTCATGGTGTAAACTTACACAAATGCCGGCTAATTTTTGAGCCGCTTATAATGCTTTCCGAAAGTTTTAAAGTACCGGTAGCAGTAAGTCAGATTATTAGGTCAATGCGAGGTCCTGGTTTATTTTACAAAGCTGGTGTCGTTGGAAATTTTCACATAGTAATTCACTACTCCATCGGCAGCAATCATCCCGTAATAAATTTTTAAAGTATCATTTACGAGTTCCATGCTTTCAGCGGCTTCGTTGTTAAAGTAGAATTGGTCTATTGGACGTGATTCATTTAAGTCGGTTCCTGTTCCTACACTTATTCTATAAATCCCGGATCTGTAGATAGAATCTTTGAAAACATACTGGAATTTGCCGGTACTGAATTTCCATAGATTTCCATTTCCAGGTGCATAGGAGGCAGGATCAGGATAGGCTACCATGCCTCCTTTGGAGCCACGGTATTCCCAAATTCCTTTTAGGTCTTTTGAATCGATGGGGTTGGACAGTCCGTTTCGATCACAAGCGGTAAATGCCACTACCGCAGTAATAAATAAAATGGTTTTAGTCAATTTCATTTGACTTGTTTTCAGAAAGACTTTTACTTGCACCAAAACGCTGCACCGTTCACAGCTATTTAATAGAAAATTAAGAAGGCCTCACTTCATAGTTCAATTCGGTTACGCCATTTTTGAATTCATGTGTAGAAATTCGTTGAAGCAGTTTTTGGGAACTGCCATTACTAAATAGCGGAATTCCTGAACCTAATAGTATCGGGTTAATAAAGAGCCAATAGCCGTCAATCATACCGGCATGAATAAGCGCATGAGTAGTACTTGGACTCCCAAATACCAGAATTTCCGATCCTTCGGTTTCTTTAATTGCTTTTAGGTCGGCGATAAAATTCTCTGAAAGAATGGTTGTGTTTTCGAACTGCTTGTCTTTTAAACGATTCGATAGCACGATCTTGTGTGCTTTACTGTACCACTTCGAATGATTCTTGTCATGATTACTTGCATTCGGCTGTTCGGCTGCAGTTGGCCAATAGCTTTGCATCATTTCGTAAGTAACTCTGCCGTACAAGGCAGTATCAGTCTTCATGATACGTTTCTCAACGTGATCAAAAATTTCATCGTCTACTTTGATCCAATTCATTTCTCCATTGGGTCCGCAAACGAACCCGTCGAGAGAAATGTGCATGAATGAAATAATGTTGCGCATACTATGAATTTAATTGATGATGGCCCCTTTGATGTTTGCAATACGTTCTTTCCAGTTATTTAGTTCTTCACTCGTCAGGCGGGTCCATTCCGCAGCAATTCCAATAATTTTTAGAGGAGCCGTACTTCTATACGATCTGGTTGGATTGCCGGGAAATTTTTTATCAGTAACATTCGGGTCGTTTTCAAAACTGCCGGTTGGCTCAACTAAGTATACAGTTGGAGGATTGTCTCCGTTTGCTAGTTCTGCCGCTAATCCCGCACCATTGATCAAGGCAGTAAAATAAATGTGATTCATGATTACTTCCGGGTAATAGTTCGACTGAAACCCCGCTGTTAAATAATCGCCGATTTTGAGTTGGGCCCTTGTGCCATGATAAAAAGGTCCACTGTCAAGAACATCCATAATCATCCGTTTTTATACGTTTATGGAAATAAAACTAGTTCATTTTCAGATATTGTATCGCTTGTTCTATCCAATCACCATTTTTGAATTTCAATTGGGGTGATAACCCTGCTTTATCAACCGAAAAACCTGTATTCAACCACAACATTCGATCAATGGGAATTTGTATTCTTATTGTTGGATAGGTTGTTTTGTAACGCAGTACATTTCCATAATCCATCATTCCACCTGAGTTGGTACCCATTACTACTACTTTGTCACTCTGCTGCGCCAACATTGTAAAGAGTTCGCCGCTGCTTATGGTATTTTCGTTGATTAAGATCGCAATCTTTTTAGGGTTGGGAAGTATTTTTGCTAGCTGCAAGGTGTCGGTGGCTTTGTTACGGCCATTGTACATTTTTCCAATCTGACTTCTCATAACGGCGAGTTCATCATCAATTTCTTTCTTCGTTTTGTCATCGGCTTGGTCATAGTAATTCTTAACAAAGCTATTGAACCAGAGCTCTATGTTTTGCTTCGATAAACGCATTTCACCGTAGTATTTCACTACAGGTTTGGAATAGATATAGGGGAACAATTGCCATCCCACTCTGTAATCGCCGCCGGCATTGTTTCTCAGGTCAATGATCCAATAAGGTGTTTCAGCCAATTTGTTTTTATATTTTTCGAGAAGAAAAGCCGTTTGCTCTTCTGAATTGCTATAAAAAGTTGGGAAGGTCCAAATTGCGAGATCATTTTTGAATTGAAGACTAGGGGCATCTTTGTCTTTACTGATTTCGTATTCTGTTAGATCGCGTTTGGTTCCTGAGTAGGGACTCAGTTTTTCAAAAAACACAATATCGAAATCCAACACATTGTCTACCAATGATACCGTATGAGTGGAAGTTTCGGTTTTATCTCCTGCGTAGAAGGTGCCCAAATAGGTAGCACCCTTTTTTTCTATGGTAAGTTTTACTTCCCCTACTGTCCAATTTTCGTTTTGAGAGCTTAGTATAACAGCGTAGAATAAATTAGGTTTTGCCTTTATTATGGCAAGCTTGTAATTGGCGTTGCTGTAGATGCCTTCAATAGGATCTAAGGTTGTTGCTGTTTTGAAATAGTCCTGAGCACTTGCTTCAGTTAAGGAGTACTTGATAATCTGAATAGGGGTTTCGTTTCTTTGTTGGGGCGTTGAGGCTTTCTGAGGCTGACTATACAAAACTCGGAGGTGTTTGTCTTTGAAAAAGCCGATCCATTCTTTTAACAGTTTCGCGCAGGTGCTGTCGGTTTTCACTGCTTTGGACTTCAGGTATTTTTGTTGCGTCCAATTTTGATATACTGCCTTGTTTTTCGGACTTACTTTATCGAACCATCCGGCATAATTTTCTTCTACTAATTGACGAGTTTCCAGAAAGAGGCTATCGCAATGACAGTTTTGAGAAATAGCGATGAATGGTGTAATGAGAAGAGATAAGGTATAAAAAAATTTCATGGTAGTTCTTATAAATGTAATCAGTTAATATATTGATTTTATTCAATATGGTATTGGTGTTGGAAAGATAAGGCAGTAAGATGGAATCGCCTCAATGAAGCGGTTTTTATTTGAGTTGGCGGATCTCGTTTGAACAAGCTAAGAAGGGAGTATTTGAGTGATTTAGTGATGGAGTTTTTAAGTTCGGCGCATTTCACAAGTCTTCCGCTTAAAGAAGCGTTTTTAAAGGTGGATATTTTAGGTGTAACGATTTTTTGGTGCGATCACTGAATTACTAAACAACTTAATAACTCAATCACTGGTTTTCATGTATTAGCTTTCCATGGTTATATAGTTCAAATTGCCTTTCTTGTCTACATCCACTACAATAATATGATCAGTTAGGTTTCTTCCAATAGAATAATCAAATACAACAATCTGCTCTTCATCATGGGGGTAAAAACCAACACGCACTAATTTGATAGCTTTGAACAGTTGTTCCTCAGGACTAACTGCTGTATCGTTAAAATCAACAAGGCCGACCAATTCGTCTTTTGGTATTTGTTCTAAATGAAAACTGAGGTACTCTTTTACGGTGTCTCCTTTCTCACTTCGAAAATCATTTAGAATGTGTTGGTGGTTTTTAGCATCAAACTCTGTTAGTTTGTCCAAAAAGTTCTTGACAATATCCAAATGTTTTTGCTCAATTTTTGCTTCGTCGAAATTCAAGTCGGCATCTATTTCTTCGCCATTGAACTCAAAGCTAACATCGTATCTGTCTTCAAGATCGGTTAAATCCAATTCACCAAAATAGGGGAGGGTGTATTTCATACAGTTCGTTTTCTAAACTAGGGGGATAAGTTACAAAAAAATATGATGTAGGTGAAATTTTGATTTTTTGTGGGTGATTGCATACGTTGGTTCAACAGATGGGTGGAAAGCAAAGGGTATTACCATTCCTGAATGATGATTCCTAGTTGCCCGTCTTTCAATGCAAATTCTTTGGCGCCCCAGGGCCTTAGTGTTATTTTATTCAAGTTCGGATGCAGTAATTGCGGATGTGTGCTGGAAACCTGACGGTATACTTCTTCAATAGAATCGGTTACCAATCGGAATTCAGGATGGTGCTCTTTTGCATAAAATGCATCTTGAAAAAGATTAATCCGAAGCCCGTCCTTCTCTACAACACAAAAGGGGGTAGAGGCATTCAATTCTTGATGCCCAATTTTGAATTGCAGGCAATCAACAAATAGAGCGAGTCCATCATGGATGTTTTGATAAAAGATATTGGGAACCAATTTCGAAAAATTCATAAGTCTTTTTCTGAAAGGTACAGATAAAATGGTGAACCCATTCGCTACCGAAGGGTTATGAATGGGTTCACAAATGTTGTTGGATTAATAGAGTTCTATTCTGTCGGATTCACTTTGCTCACCTCGAAATTTGGATGCTCTTTGCAGTACTGTAAGAATTTTTCAAGTTCTTTTTCAGCTTGCTCAAAACTAGCATAGGTGTTAAGATCCGAACTGCAGCGAACTTCATTTTTGCAATTCCCATCAACGTAGGCGCCCCATTTTTTAGCTAGTGGTTTTAGCTGGTCTTCCGAAAGAGTGGTTTCTTTGATTTCAGTGTACAAAACAAATACTTTGTCTTTTGTTTCTGTCCAGTTAGACGCACGAGAAGTGCAGAAATAGTATACTTTCCTAGGCGTATCGTTAACGGGTGTTCCGACAAACTGATAAAAGTAGGCGAAAATTAAAAGGAGTAAAGCTTTCATGATCAAAAGGTTTAAAAGTAAGAGAGATCGGTTTCTAATTAAAGATAGGAAGAATCCGTTAAAAATGCTTCCGACTAAAGGTTTATCGTTAATTCTTCTAAAATTGAATTGAAGTGTTTGGTAAATGATTGAATTTGAATGGCATGTAATATATTAGGATAGACTATTATGTTTGGTTTAGTGATTGGAGTCTTTTAATGGCCTGGTGGCAACAATAATTCCCCAAACAATAGCTAAGATTCCGATGAATATGCGCAGAATATCAAACCTAGGACTATCTGATTTGATATCAATAAAGATAATTGATAAGAGAGTGATGATTCCTGCTAAAATGAATTGGAAGCCTCTGAGCCCTTGTCTGGTACTAACGTGTTTGTTTGATGCATTTGCTCGTTGTAATAGCACCTTTTTAAGTGCATCGTCAATTGTGTGTGTATCGTAACCAATACTTGCTAAGTGAGTACGAATATCATTCAATTCGAATTGACGATCGAGAAGATTGGAGATTTGACTTTCAATGGTGTCGTGTTTCATCATTAGTTAAGTCTATTTTAAATTATTAGCTTTTTAGATCCATCTAATCGATTTACACATGCAAATGATCGTCGTGCCTTACAGCCCCGCATCCATGAAAGCGGATTTTGGAGGATGGCAATTTCAATCTCGTTTTCAAATGGGGTTCAATGAAGAGTTTCTTCACCGCAACGAGCGCAAAGCGCGCAAAGGTTTCGCAAAGGGGATTTCGCAAATCAGCATTTTCACTACGATATAGTAAATTTAAGATTCAATTTATTTATTTTCAATTCAGATTTAGCCCTGGAAGGGTAACATGCTTGTAGCCAATAACAGTTTCTTATTTCCCACATTCACAGTCCCGTAGGGGTAGCATTATAGTAGCAAATGGTAATAATGTATGCCCCCAATTCATAGCCCCGTAGGGGCGACATAATTGCAACCGTGGGCATTTATATCGAACCTAATTAAGAAGTCAAATCATCGATAGTTCCGGCAATGATATCATGATCGTTTTGAAATAATTGTAACACCCATTCAGGTGGTCGTTTGTTGAGATCTTTTACACCGGCATTCGATAAAATTTGATGTAAAATTTGAGGTTTGTCTTTTCTCCAAATTAAAGCTCGAGTAATACCAATTGCTTTTACTTCGCCCCCTTGTTCGAATTTATGAATATGATACACCCATTTTTCATCCCATCCGGCTGTGGTGCATTTTAGAGTAAATTTTGTCCAGCGTTTCAGCGGCTTTCGATAAATTATTTTTTGTGAACCAAGAGTAGGTGCCAATCCTTTTAATACAATTTCTTTGTATAAATTCGAGCGTGCAATCATTTCCCAGCGAATAAAATCCATATAAGCAGGATACTTGAATGCAGTCATCACACGCAAGCCGTCACAATCAAACAATCTTACACGAAATGTTCTGCTCAGTTCCTTTTCAATATCAATCTTCGATTGAAAGTTTTTAGCGATCAGTATTCCGGCTATTTTGTACCAATAATATAACATAACTATTTCTTGGAGTTGTACAGATGGCAATAATCTTACTGCTATAAGTTACTGATAATAGCCGGAAAACCCGTCAACATTCTTGCGCACGTGAAATTGGTAGACCTATTTTTTTTCCACCTTCGATTTCACCCAAGCCTCCAATTCTCCCTTATCATTCAGTTCTATTAAGTTGTCCATGAACTTGTCTTTCTTGAGCTTGTTCGATTGGTACACTTTGATTGCGCTTTTGAGCCCGGCAAGGGTGCATTGAACATCGTCTTTGGAATAGTTGTTTTCTAAACTGTACTTTGTCCAACCACCCATGAAAATGACTAGCAAAATGCTGTTTTTCTTATTGAAATCTATTGTACTGGCGTTGAGTGAAACAGTAACTTGCGGACTTCCGCTTATCCAAGCTATTAAGAGCGAACGCTGTTGTAACTGCTTTTCGTCTTTGTCGTTGATGGGCGTATTTTCTAAATAATTGATGGTTGCAATCACTTGCTTTTCGGTAGCACTAAATTCTTCTTTCGTAGACGGAACAGAGGTCAGTAATTCTTGTGAGAAGCCTTTTTGAGAATAAAGTAAAGCAATGACTGTTAGAAAGCCGAAGATCGTTTTGGAAAGCATTGTTAAAAGGTTTTAGGTTTGAACAATTATTCTTATAGTAATTTATGGGTTTTTTCTGAAATAAATTGAAATTTTCGAGTAGGGGTATTAGTTTATAAGTAGATTAACTGCTTAAGGCTCATTCCCCATTTTAAGGAATTAATGTAGGTTGGATTAATAGCTCGAATTGCTCCTTTTATTTCAATCCGACGGAGTTAATAGTTTTGTTCATTTAAAATTCCACTTAAACGAATCCATTTCCGTACTTTCAATATAAAAATGGCACTCGCGCCCGTATTGATAATTGCATTGCTGGTAGACGGATATATGGCTTACTGGATTGTATCCAAATACGTTCGGTTTTCAAATCCCCCTAAATACGAAGTTTTTATTAAGATTGTAATCGGGATGGTTCTTTTCTTAGTTTTTGCATTTCTAACATTTTTAGTGGTGATTGATAATGTAAGATTGGAACAATAGAAAGGATGGATCGAATTCGGTAGTGCTGATTTCATACTCCTGTTTCTGCAATATTCGGTGCTTTCTTTATGGGACAATTGCTGTTCTTCATTCAATAAAAAAGAGTGACTTTTAATTTGTCACTCTCTAATTCTAATATCGATCGTTGGTATACTAAGCTCGCTGAGTTTCAAACGAAATCATCCACTCAATTCCATACTTATCTCTGAACATGCCAAAATAGGAACCCCAAGGACTATCGGCCATTGGCATTTCAACTTCACCACCTTCTGAAAGTGCGGTAAAAAGTTGGTCCGCTTCCTCCTTAGTGTCAGTATTGATGGAAATTTTGCTGCGTGTTTCTTTCTCATTGTGAGTGCCCATCATGGAAGGGGTATCGCTTCCCATCAGTGTGCTATGCTTCCCGATGGGTAAGGAAACATGCATTATTTTGTCTGCCTCATTTCCCCAATCGGGAGCGCCTTCAAATTTCATGTCTTTGAAGCGAACAAGTGTCGCATACTCGCCTCCGAAAGCTTTTTTGTAAAAACTAAATGCTTCTTCAGCATTTCCATTAAAGTGTACATAAGGATTGATCGATGCCATGGTTGATTGTTTTAAGAGTGTCGAAAGTAAGGTGTTTTGTGCGATCGAGGCCTGGTAATTTCTAATTTCTAGCCTTCTTTCGCAGCTCAAAGATAGCCTTCGTTTAATGAACCCTTGATGTGCGGAAACGACAAGTTAGGGGGTGAAATACGACAAGTTTGAATGGTGGAAGCCGGAATATTCGACGTTCAGGAATTCGGTGGTATTAATTTTGTTATACTTGGCGGCTGTTTGTACCTGGTCCAAATCCGGTACAAAAGATAGGCAGAGAGTGCTATTCCCACTCCAATTACACCGTTTGGACCTAGCAAGCCCACCACGTAATTGAATATTCTCGACTTTGATGAACTCGGCTCCGACTCCGTGCCATTTGCTATCGATACAGCAACCGTATAGGAAAAATAGGTAGCTGGGATAACAATAACCAATCCAATTAAATAGCCTCTAATGGCTCTAAAGGGGGAGAGGGTTTCGTTAATTCGCATAAAGTACTGCTGCTTTTCCATGTATTGGAAAAATTCTTCGCAGTCGGGTGCGTCATCGAATGTGAATTCACATTCTCCGGGTAGACCAACCATTGTTTTGTAAATGATTTTTACTTCATTTTCGCTGTCTTCTTTTGTTATGGATTTGATCTTTTCGTATTTGATTTCAGTTTTATTCGACAGCGATAGCGTTTTCCCAAACGAGTCTCTAAATCCTTCTACCGTGAAGTTGGAAGTTGATGAAGAAAATTTCAAAGACTCTTCATCTGCAATAAAGGAAGCGATTTTGTTTCCTGAAATGCGGAATATTTTGTCAAGCATGAGTTACTTGATTGATTGGTGAATTGACTTCGAATTGCCTTTGTATATAAAATTGAATCTACGAAAATTATCCTGATAGTTTATTTTCCCAGAACTGCTTCTTTATGAAAGTTTGGTTTTGAATATGGGTATTAATGAATCTGGATTTTTTTCATCAGTTCGTTCAAGGCGGGTTCGATAGCAACGGCATGGGCACCGCCAAAGGCAACGAAAATCCGATCGTTTGTTTTAAAAGCGGTTTCGATGGTTTTTAGGAGGTGTTCATCTCGAACCATTTTTGAGCTTCTACCAACTTCGCAAAGTCGACCTCCATCTTTTAGAAAACTGTATTTTTCAACGGGTACATTGTATACATCCAGCTCAGTACCGAAGATCTTTTTGTAAGCAATTTTCATGAAATTGAATTTCTTTTCTTCCGGTTGGAATTGAAGTTTTTCAGATTCAAGGTATTGAATAAAGTCTTTTTGGTAAGCTGCTTCAATACCTTTGGTGGTATCAATCCATCCATTTTTATAAAGGGCGAAGAAGCGTTCGCAGCATGTGTAAAGTAGCACTTGTTCTCTTCCGTATTGTTTGAAGAGGGCTTCCATTTCTTCACCGGAGCTCAGGTCGCCATTGATCATTTCAATTTTTTGCTGATCGCACAAGTATTTCAGTTGACCTATTTCTGCATCATTGGCTATGGCATCGTTTCTAGTTTTATAGTGTTTTTCTTTTGCAATTTGACCTCCCTCATTGAAGGCAATTTGAGGTTTGAGTAGGTTGAAGTAGAAATCAATGCTATCGGCTTGTTGAGTTACATCGCGCGTATGAGCGGTACCGATGAAAACCAATTCTTTTTTCCCTTCTTTTAAATGAATAACGTAGGGGAATCGAGCGTTTTTTACGGTATCGAAATAATGGGCTACTTCAAGGTAGTTTTTGGTGGGGTAGGTGTAAGAAGAGGGAGAGGAAGAGGAGGGCTGGTTGGCGCAACTAAATAAAAGTGCAGTGGTGAGTAATGAGAATAGAAAACATGGGAATATCAGTTGATGAAATTTCATAATGATTCAATCGGTTTATAGATAAAGATAGGTTGTGTTCTGCATGTTACAAAAATGGGAGAAATAGGCAAGGGATAAGCATTCGGCTGAGCTTGATTTGTTCACCGCAAAGCGCGCCAAGATCGCTGAGAAGTCGCAAAGGTTGGAAGGTATTGTTTCAAACAACTAGTAGGTCTTATTCAGTGGAAACGAGCCTATTTGATTGCAGCCAGCGGCGTTCTAGACTTGTAAGAAAATTCTTTATTTGGTAGGTGCAAGCCCCGTAGGGGCGGCATGATTGTAGCATAAATCAAGGGAGGGCATCACATTTCCAGCCCCCGTAGGAGCGACATAAATTCAACCCGAGGTTGTTTCCTACAATTTGAAAGTCTTTTATTTTTTAGATTGCAATTCGGAAAGATAGCTTTCGCCAAATGCTTTTTTGTATATAATGATATGGCGAAAGTTAGTATCCTTAGCTAGCTATTTGAAAAGGTAGTATTAAATTCGAATTCTTACTCCTTCTAAAACACATCCTAACAAATTCAAAGTCATTACCTCTTCGTATGTAACCCCTGCAACCTCCGCTCTACCACGCACCCAATTATTAATTCTTAATTATTAATTGTTCTCAATATCTTCTCCATCTTCTTCCCCTTCGCCAATTCATCCACCAACTTGTCTAAATAACGAGTTTGCCTTGTTAGGGGATTTTCAATTTCCTCGATTCGATAGCCACAAATGGTACCGGTGATCAGAGAAGCATTGGGGTGCAAACTAGCTTGTTGAAAGAATGCTTCAAATGTTACTTTCTGTTCAATCAGCTCTTGCAACTTTGATTCATTAAAGCCCGTTAGCCATTGAATTACTTGGTGCAATTCTTCTTTCGTACGACCCTTAGTTTCCACTTTTTTTACATAATGAGGGTATACAGACGCGAAACTCATTTTCGCAATCTTGGCATCGTGTTCCGGAGTAGTAGCCATTTGATTCTTTTTTGCAAATTAACAGAAAAATCGAAACGAAGAAAGCGTTGTATTAATGCAACCGGAAACAAACCCAACTTACAGTAGCTGAAAAGAATGAATTGTAACTCACGACTCTTTTGGGGATGTATATCCGTAGAACCGATTTGCGACGAAGGGGGCCCGACCCTGTAGGGGTCGCATGTCAGTAGCAAAAAAGAAGGTGTTTCGAATTTCGACCCTGTAGAGGTCGCACATGTGTAGAACAGGATTTGTGAAGAATGGTCCGACCCTGTAGGGGTCGCATGTCAGTAGCCAAATGAAGGTGGTTCGGATTTCGACCCTGTAGGGGTTGCGCATGTGTTAAATAGAGTTTGTGAAGAATGTCCGACCCTGGAGGGGTCGTATATG
>DGDD01000151.1 GCA_002385265.1 Chitinophagaceae bacterium UBA3961 | reverse complement strand
GCATTGGCGTGCGCTAGCAGTCCCTCTGCCTCGGCCATGGTAGTAACAGTTGTGCCAATGGCTTGAAGTCCTTCTTTAGACAATTGCTGGAAGGTTACTTTCTTCACAAAACTATCCAGACTCACACCGCTGTATGCTTTCGCATAACCATTGGTGGGAAGGGTGTGGTTGGTACCACTGGCATAATCGCCCACACTCTCCGGAGTATACGCTCCCAAGAAAACAGATCCTGCATTAACAATGGATGGAATTAATGCTTGTGGGTCTTCGCAATTCAAGATCAAATGTTCAGCAGCATAGGCATTTAGCAATTGTAGCGCTGTCTCACGGTCTTTCACTACAACTATCTTGCTGTTCTCCAATGCCTGATCGGCCAAGTGTTTGCGGGGCAATTGAGAAAGCTGCTGTGCTACGGCTTCTTTCAATTTTTCGGGAAGACTAGCATCTGTAGTAACACAAATTACTTGACTATCGATCCCGTGTTCTGCTTGTGAAAGAAGATCGGCTGCCACAAAATCAACATTGGCGGTTGCTTCGGCAAACACTGCAACTTCGCTAGGGCCGGCAGGCATGTCGATGGCGGTACCCGATTGTTGAACTAACTGTTTCGCACAAGTGACGTATTGATTTCCGGGACCAAATATTTTATATACAGCGGGAATAGAATCGGTTCCATAGGCCATGGCGCCGATCGCTTGCGCACCGCCGCATTTAGCAAGAACGGTTACGCCCACTAATTTGGCAGCATAGAGAATAGCCGGATGCAAGCCTCCTTCTTTATTGGGAGGAGAGCACAACACAATTTCTTTACAGCCTGCAATTTGAGCAGGAATGCCCAACATCAATATGGTAGAAAATAATGGAGCGGTGCCACCCGGAATGTACAAGCCCACTTTTTCGATGGCTATGGATTTGCGCCAGCATTGAATACCGGGCATGGTCTCAATTACCTGCACTTCGCTTTGTTGTGCTTCGTGGAATTTTCTAATATTGGCAGCGGCTTGATCCATGGCGGCTTTCAAAGCCGGATCGAGCGAGGCAATGCCTTGCTTCCATTCTTTTTCAGTAACGAGCAAGCGCTTCAATGAAATGCCATCCAATTCTTTGGTGAATTTTTTTACGGCTTTATCGCCTTTGTCCGACACTTTCTCTAAAATCTTCCGAACGGTCTTTTCTAATTTCTGCGCATCCATCACGGGTCTAGCTACGATCTCCGACCATTGTGATTTTTCCGGATTTGTATACAATCTCATAGTTTGTTGAGATTTGAGTGTTTTAATTTTTTAGTATCAAAAAGTTCTATTGCTTATTGCCGTCCGTTTTTTCACCGCGGCGGCGCAGCGACCGCAGCGTTTTCGCAGCGCTGTCAGTCTCTCTGTATTTCCTCCCTTCCCGCAACGGCTTCGCCTGTCCCGTATCGTTCCTCACGGGATAGACTCCACTGCTTTTGCTACGCAAAACCAGCCTCCCTCCTCCCTCCTGTTTTCCGGCTGCTCCATTATTAATTATTAATTGTTAATTATTAATTACTCCCGGCTATTCCATTATTAATTATTAATTGATTATTTATTAATTAACTCCCCCTGTCCTTCTTCTTGTTCTTTTTCTCCTCCTTCCTCCCTCCTCTTATCCTCCTTCCTCTACAACACCATCTTCTCAATCGGCACTACCAAAATCCCCTCTGCACCTGCTTCTTTCAATTGCTCGATCTTGTCCCAGAATTCAGCTTCACTGAGCACGCTGTGTACGCTGCTCCAACCTGTAGAGGCCAAGGGTAAAATAGTTGGGCTTCTCATACCGGGTAATAAAGAAACAACGGTTTCGAGTTTTTCGTTCGGTACGTTCATTAAAACGTATTTGTTCTTCTTCGCTTTTTTAACAGTGCGAATACGGAACAAAAGGGTATTCAATAATTGAAGTTGTTCTTCACTGAGTTGATTGTTCTGAATCAACACGGCTTCACTTTTCAGAATGGTTTCTACTTCTTTCAACCCATTCATGAATAAGGTAGAACCACTGCTTACTAAATCGGCCACCACATCCGCCAGTCCAATGCCGGGAGCAATTTCAACCGATCCGCTGATCTCGTGAATATCTGCAGTAACATTGTGGTTTGCCAAGTATTGCGACACTAGAAAGGGATAGCTGGTTGCGATGCGTTTGCCTTCCAAGCTTTCAGCACCGCCGTATTCCTGATTTCTAGGAATGGCGATCGACAAACGGCATTTTCCAAAACCCAGTTTTTCAATCGTGCTTACTTTCTTGTTTTTTTCCAAGAGTACGTTTTCACCCACGATGCCGATGTCTGCTACACCGTCTTCAACGTATTGAGGAATATCATCGTCGCGCAGGAAGAATACTTCCAAAGGAAAATTATCACTCTCGGTTTTTAAACGGTCTTTCACGTTTCTCAAGTCGATGCCACATTCTTTGAGCAAAGCCGTTGAATCTTCGTAGAGGCGACCTGATTTCTGGATGGCGATCTTTAGTTTCACCGCTGACATATAGTTTTTCTTTTATTTGAATAACGTGCAAAAAAAATGGCTTACCGAAGTAAGCCACGTAATTCTATGATCAAATACATACAATACACATCGGCTTACCCTTGCAGGCAAGAATGATGATGATGAATATGTACGGTGTTTTTTCTCATTTCCGGGGCAAAAGTACGCCCAAAAATGAAACCTCCAAAATAAAATCAACCTCTCCTGTAAAAACCAACACTTGTTTGTATGGTTTATCAGTATCTTAACACACTAAAATTGACGCACATGAAACGACTTCTTGCCCCCGTTTTTTTGACCCTTTTGCTGACTCAGTCAGGTCCCGGTCAAGCTCAGGAAAAATCCTGGAAATTGATCTGGGCCGACGAATTCAACTATACCGGCCTTCCCGATAGCACCAAATGGAACTACGATGTTGGCGGTAATGGATGGGGAAACAATGAGAAACAATACTATACAAAAGCCAGATTGGACAATGCTTCTGTAGACAAGGGCCTGTTGACCATTACCTGCATTAAAGAGAAGTTTGAAGGAATGGAATACAGCTCTGCAAGATTGGTGACCAAGGGAAAAGGCGATTGGCAGTATGGGAAAATCAGAGTTCGCGCCAAATTACCCAAGGGTTTGGGTACCTGGCCCGCCATCTGGATGCTGGGTAGCACCACTCCGCTGAAATGGCCCGACGATGGCGAAATCGACATCATGGAACACGTTGGATACGATCAAGGAAGAGTTCACGCGTCTATTCACTGTAAAACCTATAATCATATTATTGGTACACAGAAAACCGCCAATGTAGTGCTGCCCGACTGTAGCGAAGCATTTCATGTATATGGAGTAGAATGGAATAAAGATGAAGTGATTATGACCATCGATGAAAATGTTTATTTCCGATTCAAAAACGATCATACCGATTACGCTGCCTGGCCCTTCGATAACAAAATGTATTTGATCTTGAACATCGCAGCCGGTGGCAACTGGGGCGGTGCGAAAGGAGTAGACGAAAAAATTTGGCCACAAAAAATGGAAATCGATTACGTACGTGTTTATCAATAAGTACTTGCACTCACTATAAAACCAAGATTATGAGAAGAATCCTAGTATCACTTAGTTTTTGCTTGGCATTGATGAGTTCGAAAGCGCAAGACGCGTTTTCGTATCAATTGCCACCGAAAGACATTCAAGACCTCGTGCTCGCCAAACCCACTCCGGGCGTGAGCATCGATAGCAAAGGAAGCTTGATGTTGCTCTCTGAAAGAAGCAGTTTTCCCTCTGTAGAAGAATTGGCACAACCTGAATTGCGTATTGGGGGATTGAGACTGAACCCTCAAAATTTCAGTCCCAGCAGAACCGGCTACGCTGTTGGCTTGCAACTGAAAAACATAAAAACAGGTGCTATTAGCGCGATCGAAGGTTTGCCTGAAAATTTGAGAGCCGGTAGCATTCAGTGGAGTCCGGATGAAACCAAAATTGCGTTTACTCATAGTAGTGGCAATCGCGTTGATTTGTACATAATAGACGTGGTTACCAAAAAAGCGAGTAAGATCAATAAGAACGCTTTGAATACTACGATCGGTGGTTCTTTCCAATGGATCAGCAACAACGCTCTTCTTTACAAAGTAGTTCCGAATAATTATAGAACCTATCCGCCGGCACCATTGGCACCCAAAGGTCCGGTGGTTCAAGAAAACCTGGGGAAGGCTGCTGCTAGTCGTACCTACCAAGACTTGATCAAAAACGGCTACGACGAAGATTTGTTTGATTACATGACTACCAGTCAACTCGTGATCAATAACCTTACAGAAGAGCAAGCCTTGGGTAAACCGGCCATTTATCAAAGTGTGAGCCTTTCGCCCGACAAGCAATACATTCTTGCTACGAAAATACTCAGACCCTTTTCTTATTTAGTTCCTGCTAGCGGATTTCCTCATTCTATATCTGTGATATCAGCATCAACAGGAAGCGAATTTGTATTGGTAAAGAATCCTTCTGCAGAAGGTCAGCCCATTGGCTTCGATGATGTGGTGAGTTTCCCTAGAGATTTTGAATGGAGAGCCGATCTGCCTTCTACCGTTGTTTTCACAAAAGCATTAGACAAAGGAATGGGCAGAAGCAAAACGGAATTTCATGATGAATTGATGCAACTTCCCATCAACGGTTCACCTGTCTCTATCGACAATGCGAGCAGTTTACTG
>DGDD01000053.1:10135-15597 GCA_002385265.1 Chitinophagaceae bacterium UBA3961 | reverse complement strand
TTAAAAGGGTACGGATGTGAAGAAACCAACCTTATTCACCAGCCTGCATAAATTCAGTAATCTTTTTGTATTCATCTTCCGTAAGCATTGCCCGTTGCCGCATGTGTGTATTAATCACTTCCCATTGGGTATTGGTAAATGCAGAACTGGGTGGTGTATTATGGCAACGCTGGCAGTTTTCGCTCCACAACTGGTTGCCACTTTTATCGGTTACTTTAGTAGATACACAACTGGCAATCAATAAGCCGGTTGTAAGTATCATTGCAACTGCTATTATTATTGTATTACGTTTCATATAAAATGTTTTAAATTTTATTAAAAGCCTACGGCAAATTGTACCAGGAAGGCGTTGTCATTTTTTTGGTTTTGATAAGCAAGTTTCACTGCTGTTCGCCAGTTTACCCAATAGTTTATGCCGTAAGTGTATTGTTTTATTTTCGCCAAATTCTTAGCACCATCCGGTGGAGTGAAACCAGCATAGCGGAATACAAGCTCTGTTTTCTTAAGAAACTTACTTTGTGCCATGCTTGGTCTGTAAGCCCCCTGTGTAAAGAATGAACTTCTTTTATTTTCGAATGTATAAAGTGTATTGCCTGTTGGGTCACCGGGGTCAATGTATTCAGCCTTGTCCACATTTACTTTATTCCACTGAGCCTTTACATCAAACACTCCTTTGATAAAATCAAGTTGCTTTACGTACGTTAAATCGAATGCATACATCCTGGCATCAATGCTTTTATAAACAGAGTTTTTATCACCTACATTACCACTCCGAAACGAAACTCCTAACTCCAAAGAAGAGTTTGAAAATGGAAGCAGACCCAGTCTTCCGCCTGCGGTTAGTTTTTTAGAGATAGCGTCTGCATTACCATAACTGAGTGTTCCTTGTTTAGAAGGTATTCCCTGGTCTGTAATTAATTGTGCCCCGTTAGACAGGAAAACACTGTAATTCATTTTTGATGAGCCAAGGGGTATTCCTCCCCGGAAGTCAATTCCTACTTCGGATGTTGGACCGACACCGAGTTCATCCTCACCAGTGCCAACTGGAAATGTCGGTAACTTATTTATCCATGATGGGTGTAACCTGTCCTGGAAAATGCCAAAAGGTGAAATGAATTTACCTGTACGGACTGTAAGGTATTTGTTTAAGAAAAAAGAGACATCAGCATATCCTAATTCAATACTGGTTTCACTTCCTTCCAATCCTGTTTCCAATTCTGCTTCAACTAAAATATTCTGGTGTGGCTTCCACAATAAAATAGGCACAAAACCTATGTTGGAGAAAGAGGATTGTTCCTTTGAAAACCGGGCAGTCATATTTGTATAGCCCGAAATCAGGAACTTGCTGTTCCTTGCAATCTGTGTCTGTACTTTGCTTTGTATCAGGCTGTCTATATTTTCCTGGTTGTATTGCTGGCTAAATGCTGTTGCTGAAAATAACAGCAGGCCGGCAAACTGAATTAAATTTTTCTTTTTCATAAATTATTGTTTTAATGTTCTCATATAAACTACAGATTGCCATATCTGTGTTTCATTTAGTTTCTTTTTAAATGATGGCATCGGTTTTCTTCCTTCTGATATTTTCCAGTAAAGGGCTCCATCACTTTGGCTTTGGGTAATTGCCTTTGTAAAATCTCCTGCAGGTATATCCAGGTCTTTTGCAGAAGGACCGTCACCCTTGCCTTTTTTTCCATGACAGGATTGACATTCTTTTACATACACCGTTTTACCTGCCGTAAGAGTACCTGCATCTGCAATGAGAGGATTCTTTTTTGCATCAGCGGAGGCAGGGGCTTTCCATTCTTTTTGCTGATAAAGAAATGCACTTCCCATTATTGCTGTCAGCAGCAGTAACGAAACTGTCAAGAGTTTTTTTCGGAAAATGGTTTTAATTACTGTTTCCATGATTTTTTATTTTTACTGTTTAGAAATGACTTTCATTATTGAAGCTTTCCTGATTCGGTAAACCAAATACAATACATATACAAAGAGTATCCATACTGCTCCAACTACAACTGTAAATGTGATTACAAGCCACCAGGGCGCATTAGCTCCGGCAATGGAACGTGGTACAGGTTTGTCTGCCGGGAAAACAAGTTTAGAATTAATGGCAACCTGAAAGGCCGTGTCACTCATCACATCATTATCTTCCACTTTTGCAATGAGTGCTATTTTCCGTGTTGAATTACTGCCCTGAATATCCAGCGGAAACTCGGCAGAAATAATACCGGTAGTATCAGTAGTTCCTTCTGCAACTTTCATCAATCCAAAAGTTCGCTGAACATAAAAAATCAGCTCTACATCTTTTACAGGTAACTGTGTAATAATATTGGTAACCGTAGCCGTTACAACATGCATACTGTCGTTGGAGCCCATCTGCAGCGCTATGTTTCCTTTTATTTTTTCATCCTGCGCAGCTACGGTCATTGTCAGCAGGAATGACAATAAGGTGATGATATAGTGTTTATTAACTTGCATGGCCGGGGATGTTTTGAAAGTTTACAATATTTTCCACCCCAATTTCTTTTTCGCCACGTTTCTCCACCTCTTCAATTACTTCCCACATGGTGATTACAGGAAAGGGTTTGAAAAGAAGAATAATCAGCAATACAAAACCTGCCAATGAAGAAGCAGTAATTGTCCACTCAATTAAAGTAGGATTGTAAGTTGCATAACCGTGTTGTGCATGCTGAATAGGTACAAAAGGATGCAGCATATTTGGGACAACTATGAGATAACGGTTGATTAGAGCCCCGAGTAATACCATTACTGACGCTGCCACAACCCATGTGATAGATTGCCTGATTTTTTTGAATGACAGAATAATAATCGGAATTATAAGACCAACGATTTGCGTAAACCAGAATAGAAAAGCATTCTTTCCATAAAACAAATCTTCCAGCACCGCTTTTTCTTCCTTTGCCATTTTAAAAGCAGGAACACCGTATTTATTAATATTGAGGTAGAGATAAAAGGCTGTTAGTGCCAGTAGTATTTTAGCAAGGTTATTGAAATGCTTGGGTGTGAGGTAATGCTCAAGCCTGTATCCATGACGGAGCTTGGCAATAATAAGAATCATAATAGCGGTACCAGCCATCAAAGCTCCAAATACAAAATATGGACCCATGATTGTAGAGTTCCAGCCGGGCCGTAACGTAAATGCTATCAGCCATGCACTTATGGTATGTACAGATATTGCTACTGGCAAAATAACAATACATAAAATAAGCATTGATTTTTTTAGCAGGCGCCGTTGCAGTAAATTATCTTCCCAGCCCATTGCCAGCCATCGCCACAATTTTTTTCTCCACATGGGTGCATCCGTAAGTTTGTCCCGCATGATAGCTAAATCAGGTATCAACGGCAGGTAGAAATAAATTACACTTCCAATAAAGTAGGTAGCAATTGCTACAACATCCCATAGAATTGGTGATTGAATACGGCCATGTGTAATGAGAAAGTATAAACGTTCGGGCCGGCCCATGTCCAATACGGGCATAAAGCCTGCAAAGAAGATGGCAGATAGTGTAACAGCTTCTGCAATGCGGATAAGCGGATAGCGCCATTTAGCACCTGACATACGCAACACGCAGGATACTAATGCGCCAATCAAACTTACACCTACAAAAAAGAACAGTAATGAAATATACAAGCCCCAGGAAACATAATCCCTCATGGCTGTAACACCTAATCCTTTTCTCAATTGGATAACCCAGGCAATTGTTCCCCCTGCACATACCAATCCCAAGAAAATTACCCAAAATGTTTCCTGCCTGTAACGCCTGCCTACTGTACCCAGCAGTTCGTTTTCAATTTGATTTCTTATTTCAGGATTCAAATTTTCCATAATTGTCATTTTAAATTGTTGGATTAATCGTTTTATCAATTACTCCAAACTCAGTTTATAAACCCGGTTTATAACATACGTTTTATGTTGATTATCATAGGTGGCTAATTCTGTATTGTATTTAAACATGCTGTCCAGTTGCTGATAAAATTTTTGATTTTCAGAAAAAGTCTTTTTTAAATTTTTGAATGTTAATTGCTGGACAGTTGAATAAGGCCCTTTACTGAAGTAATAATTTGTAACGTTGGTTTTACCTGTGGGCGGATGTGTAATATCTCTTCTATAGATAATAATATTTTCATCGGGGTTCAAAACCAGCAGGTCGTGCCGATTTGCTATCCGGTATGTTTCACCATTACAGAAGTGATAACCATAAATACCCTTTCTGAATATCTTATATGTGCTATCGTTATGTTTTACAGTGATGTAAGACTTGTTAAAAAAATCGTTCAGATATATTTTATGCTTCTCCGTTTTACAGTTGATGGCAAAGGATAATTTGTTTGCAGCAAAATCATCCGCAGTTTTATAAATACCGCTACTGTCATGTTGGGCTTTAACAACAGAAGATATAACAGGAACAAGTATTATTAAAACAAGCAGCTTTTTCATAAATCACTCTTTTTCTATTTTAATTTCTTTAGCATTATAAGTACGGTTGGTTGGGGGCAGATAATAAACCCTTGGCTCAGTACCTAATTCTTCCATGAAACGATAAGCTCCTCCATCTTCCAGTAATTGCGATAACCTGGTTGTTGTGCCATCATAACAGGTTACTGCATCTTCATTTGCATCGCCGAACCAAATGGCATTCATGGGGCAGCCGGTAACACAAGCAGGCAGCTTTCCCTCCCTTGCCATGTGAGGGCAGAAATCACATTTTTCTACGCAACCTTTTTTACTCTGAAAAACATTTTCTGCGGCTGGTGTTGTTTCAATGATGTTTGGCTTAACAGGTTCTGTCCAGTTAAAAAGCCTTACTGAATACGGGCATGCAGCCATGCAAAAGCGGCAGCCAATACAGCGGTCCGTATCTATCGCCACTATACCGTCTTCTCTCTTAAAAGTGGCATCTACCGGGCACACTTTGGTGCAGGGTGGGTTATCACAATGGTAACAGGGCTTTGGAAAATAGTAAGGTGCCACTTCTGGTGAATCCTGCATTTCAATCACCTCAATCCACTCTTTATTTTTGGGCAGGTAATGCATTTTATTGCATGCCTTGGTACACTTACCACAGCCATCACATTTAGCCAGGTCAATCACCATCACAAATTTTTTACCCGGTATTCCTTTACGAACATCCTCCTCGGAAATGTGCGGTTTAAAGTTTGCCACTTGTGATTTATCTACTGTTACCAATTTCCCATCATGCGTTAAAACATTTATCTTTTCACCGTCTGAATGTTTGGCTTTGTCATTCGTAGAACATCCGGAAAGAAAAGCGGCGCCGATGCCACCCATTAATCCTTTTACAAGAAAATCTCTCCGGGAATTATCCTGGTTTCCGGCGTTGTTGTTATTACATGAACAGTTGTTACCGCATGCCATAGTAGTTAATTTTTATTTTGAAAAATGTTTGTTCAAAAAAAACAATGAAGGGGCATTTTCAATT
>DGDD01000053.1:0-9745 GCA_002385265.1 Chitinophagaceae bacterium UBA3961 | reverse complement strand
CAATTCACTTAACTGGTTTGGTAAACCATATTGCATGAATATTATCAGTACCAATTTGTTTAAGTGCAACCTATCAGGCAATAGCTATTACCCTGACCAGGCTTACACAATTAAAGCGGTATCAAATAAGGAAAGACTGTATGAAGACACGTATGTCTGGAGGGGAGAAATCAATTTCCCGTGGAGGGATACGAAGATGCTGTACATAACCTTTTGCACTATTTGCATCAAATACAAACGCAGATAAAACAAATGGTGACAGGTATGTTATCTTGGGCTGAGTGCTATTTTGCTTTGCAAGTTGTTTATCCAATGAGTTAAACCCTGCAACAAAATCTTTACAGCAATTTTCTTCACTCTGAGATGTAAAGGATACCGTATTGTTATTTTTATCAGAATGATGATGCGATGCAGTTCCATGCTGATGACCGTGACTATTGTTGCCATCATGTTCATGGTGGTTATCTGCATCTTCGTGCTGGTTGCTGCTATTATGTGAATGGTGCTTTGAATTAAAGCCCATATCAACCCCCAGTGAGCAGGCAAAGCCAACTACCGTATTCATTGAAAAGGTAGCCAGCAGGAATAACGCCTTGTATTGTATGGCCCTTGGGGGTTTCATTGTTAGTTATAAATTATTTTTGACATTATTTTGAATTTGTAAGTTCAAGTAAAGCTACTGCTACAATTTCTAAATTAAAATGACCTTTCTTTTATCAAAAAATGATATTTATCATCTATTCAATCAATCAACTATCTGAAATCCATTATTTAGTGCGGTTTTATTAATTATCACAAAATTAAACAGCATTTATTTTGCAAGTTGTTTGCTAATACGTCTTTTTTGTTTGATATCTTGATATACCAACTTATCCAAATGCATCCTGGCCGGTGCAGGGTTTAGCCTGTATTCTCCAGGTGTTTTACCCGTTTCTTTCCCAAACTGAGTCGTGAATGATTGCGGGCTGCTGTACCCTAATCTATCACCAATTTCAGAAGCTGATAGCTCGGTTTGAATAAGTAATTCTTTTGCCCTTTCCATACGCAGCAATAACAAATACTTTTCAATTGTAACTCCCTCCAACTGCGAAAAAATTCTGCTGATGTGTGAAAAACTCATTTGCATACCACCAGATATAAATGCTGATAACTTACCCGGCTTATCGTTAACAGATAGTTTATCCCTGTATTGAAGCAGGAATGCTTTTACCTGCGAAACCATTTTTTCATTATAGGTTTCTGTAAATGAAAAGCCTTTGTTTTTCAGTCTTTGTTCAATGTTATACCTGTCCTGGTTGCTGATTTTACCTTTAAGTACCAACTCCCCAAGTGTTAGTGAAATAACTTTATATTTTGTAGCTTTCAAAAGCTTCATAATTACTTCAACACACCTGTCGCAGCACATATTTTTGATATGCAAATGAGTTGTGTCCATATTCTTAGTTTTTGTAGTTCTTCAATATCCAGTTTAGTTTATACATTTTATGAAAGCTGTCATAAGCGTAAAGTTCTTTGTCACTTTTAAAGTTTTCGTCTAAAGCATCGTGAAACTTATGATAATCAGGGAAAGCAGCTTTGAGATTTTCCTTAGTCAATGCCTTCGGCGTACCGGCAGCATCTGCAGTAAAATAATAGGCAGGTGCGTATTTATCTGCTTCTTTTCCTGAATGTGCCGGATGCTGATATACATACATCAGCAATTGCTCACCAGGATTAAGTATAGTATATTCAGCTTCACCAATAAATCTGTATTCCTGGCCTTTTGTATCCCTATAACCATAAGTTTTTGATTTCTTCAAATCATAAGTAATACCCTGGTGCTTTACCCTGATAGTATTGCCTTTAAAGAGAACATAAGTGTTTATCTTATGTTTTTCGGTTTTGTAATTAATTGCATAAGATAATTTCCTGTTTTTAAAATCATCTGCCGTTATATACATTCCACTACTGTCTTTTTGGGCAAATAAATTCTGAGAGAATATTAGCATACTAAATGCCAGCATCAATAAACAGTATGTCTTTTTCATTATTGTGTAATTGAAGCGTTGTGAATAATAGTTTTATAATAAGGTTTTATCTATTCTTTTCCTTCATATCCATTCCGCATTTTGGACATTTTCCCGGCTTGTCGCTTTTTACATCTGAATGCATGGGGCAGGTATAAATTTTCATTACTTCCATTTTCATTTTCTCTTTGGGAGAAAGTGTCAATGAGGTGCCGCATTTAGAACACTTGCCTGGCTTATCACTTGTCATCTCCGGGTGATTAGGACATGAATATGTTTGAACAGATTGTTCTTCTTCTTTCAAATCCATTCCGCATTTCGGGCATTTGCCAGATTTATCACTTGCCACATCGGGGTGCATGGGGCAGGTATAGGTTTTCATAACCCCCATTTTCATTTTTTCTTTTGGAGAAAGATTCATTTTCGCTCTGCATTTTGGGCAGGTGCCGGGTTTATCGCTTGTTTCGCCTGGGTGTGCCGGACATTCGTACAGACCCACCACTTCTCTTTTCATCTTTTCTTTTGGTGATAATGTAGTGCCGCATTTTGGGCATTTGCCTGACTTATCCATAATCACATCGGGGTGCATCGGGCACACATAAGTTGTTCTTTCAGTTTCCTGTTTTGTTACATTTTGCTTGGTAGTGTCTTGAGCATAAACAGAAACGGACAAGATGGTAAAAGCTGCCATCATCAGCATTTTAAACGATTTCATTTTTTTAAAATTTAAGTGTTACTGGAATTGAAAATTGATTTTAGTTAATACATCTGTGCACCGACAAGTGCCTGGATGCTGGCAAGAAACCGTTTGAAAAGAGTTATAATTAATTGTGCAATGATATATTCTCAATTTCTGCTTTTAATGGAAAGACGTGAAGCCAGAAACACTCTGTGAGAATATGCAAGAAGGAAGGTATTAAATACGAAATACTCTTATGAGCAGGTAAATGGGGTCGGGACAACTTCGTTTGACATATTTAGTCCAGGAGTTATCGTCATTAAAACCACCGCTATTTAAGATTAAATTTTGAAGGTAATTAACGGGAGGTAAGTGAGGTGCAAATGATATAATATTCGCAAAATGATATGCCTGAATTGAATTATGGTTGTCGGCTTTGCTCACAAGGAGCTTATCCTTACAACAGCCTTTTGGCATGGCCTCAGGATTACAGGAACAACCGGCCTTTCCTCCAAAGTTTAAAACTGTAACATGGGCCAAGTGACCTTTGCAAAAATGAAAATTAATAGAAGCCCCCAGCGCTGTGCTGGTATAAATGAAGAGAAGAAATATAGCCCCTAACTTTTTCATTGAAAAAAAATTACAATGTAAAACTAAAGATAACCTATTGCATTGAAAAAGAGATTAATCATTCAAAACCATGACTTCGGTCATAAAGTTAAGGTTTTATTCATAAAAATCACACCGTTTTTGCAATCTTTTCCATGATGTGATGGCTTTCACCAAACTTACACAAGGCATCGCAATGGCTGCGGAGTTCTGAAAAGAGTATGTATTTGATAACTACATTGCTTTGCTTAATGGCAGGACGGCACAATTGCAGGCAAACATCCTTCTCTCTTTTATCTGGAACTATCAAATAAAAAACTTCATCGCCATCTGCAATGGTATAACTTAAATCTGTCAGACGAAGAATACCTGAATATATACTGGTACTTTTTTCAACTTCAAATGCTGCAATTACGTTGTTGGTTCCTTTTAGGAACCATATTACATCAATTAACTTTACGGTATTCAATGTTTCTTTATCTAAAGTAATTTCAGGAAACTCTTGCAAACTCATAAAAGAAAAGCTATTTCCAACATGAGATCTGGAACGGTCATTGGAAGCTGCAATTACATCATAGCCCAAAGCATTACCGATTTTCAGTAAATGATATTGCATTTCAGTATGTAGATTTTCCTCTTCTTTTTCCTGCTGCACATCCGCTTGCCTTTTTTCTATTAACTTTTCCAGTTTTTTACGTTCCGGTTCAGATAAATATTCATCACTGCCTAAAATTAATTTTTGTGTCCCTATTTCAAATAACAACCCTGCAATAGCCCCCAGGTCGGATGATAATTCCGAACGCTGCTGGTTATTGGTATCAATCATTACTTCTCTCAACTTTAGATATTCGCTCCAGCTACCAAGCTTCTTTTTATCTTTAAACAAAGAATTGAAACCATTAATGATGGCAGTATTAAAAGGAGGAATGATGGTGGGGTGAAGAAAATAAAGGATACTGGCAACAGCAGGCCCAAGTCCTTTTATTTTTAAACTGTCAAGCCTGATAATTTCCTTAATAATTTGTTCTTCTGATTTTGCATTGAGACAGTTTTCCAAAAACTGCCCGAAAGCCAGTTTATTATTTTCGTTCTCATAAATATCTGGAATCCTCAACTTTGGTTTCCAGTAAAAAGGATGGGATGCTCCTTCAAATACCTGCTTTTGTTCTGTAATGCAGGTCAGTACGAACTCTAATGATGAGCCTTTAAAATCATTTGGAAACCTTTTGTTCTTGATATCATCAATCACCTGCATCACGCCACGCCGAATGGAACGAAAAGCCTTTAGCCTTTCTTCGTTATTTATAAACCAGGTGTTATAAACTGACTGCTTATCTTCTTTGTATTGCCGGATAATATGGGTAATGCTATTGTTCATACTTAAAATATTACAGCAAAATACGCTATTGTATGAAAAGAGCATAAAATGAAAGAGACTGAGTAAACTCAATCTCTTTCATTAAGCCCTATGGGAATTTAGAAGCTCCTTATTTTAAAACAGGTTTTGAAAACCAAATACTACAATTTGAATACAATTCCGTTAGGCTTTTTCCCAACCGGAATGTCTTTTACTTTTGTATGCGTAGAAACATTTATGACAGATACAGTATTTGCCCCCTGGTTAGTGACGTAAGCATAGTTGCCATTAAAGGCTATCGCATGTGCATCAGCCCCCGTTGCAAATTCACCATGTTTCATCCAGCTATTGCCACCCATGTCAATATAATAAGCAACCTTTCCATTGGTAGCATCACTTACCCATAATTCATTGGCTGTGGAATTATAAGCCGCAAAACCAGGCTTAAAGCCCAGCATTATTGTGGCAAGATTCGTATTGGAGGCAACATCAATCACTGAAATACTTTGGCCGTCTTCATTGTCAATAAACATTTTACCAATTGATGAAGGCCATGCACCCACGGGATTCATATCTACATTCACAGTAGCAATAACAACTTTTGTAGAAGGATTAATTACGGTTACTGAATTACTCATACCGTTGCATACATACGCCTTCGTTCCATCTGCACTAAAAGTAACTTCTGCAGGTTCATCTCCCACATTAATTGTGTTTTTTAATGTGTAAGTCGTAGCATCATAAACCAATACTTTCCCTGACATATCCATCTGTGAAGTCCATATCTCAGACCCATCAGGTGAAAAAACTGCGTTGTGATTCATCACCGGCACTTCTAAGTTCTTTTTTAATACTCCTGTTACAGCATCCATAACAACAACCATCCCTTTCATGCCGGGCATTCCCCCGGTATGGCCTGCACTTAAGTCCATTCCTGGTACTCCAATTGCCAAGTGGTGGTTTTGGCCTGACTGATGATGGTAGATGTGATGGGGCCACATAA
Source organism: Chitinophagaceae bacterium UBA3961 (assembly GCA_002385265.1). GTDB lineage: Bacteria > Bacteroidota > Bacteroidia > Chitinophagales > Chitinophagaceae > Endoryza > Endoryza foliicola. The sequence continues at coordinate 4,091 of DGDD01000053.1, read as the reverse complement.
TCATGCTACCGGCACTGTTCATTAAATCTATACTGTCAGTAACTGTGTTGCTGCTTAACTTGATAACTGAAATGGTACTGCTTTCACCATTTATTACATAAGCTGCCGGGTAGTCAATATTCTTTTCATTCATCGGCATGTCATTCTTTTTCTTACAGGCAGATACATAAACAGCCATAGAAATAACAGCCAGTAAAAACACATTGGATTTTAAATTTTTCATTTTTATTTGGTTTAGATTATTGATTGTTAAAGTATGATACAGTGACATCAGGTGCAGGGTTGCCTGACTAATAAATTAATTTTCTTCAGGAAAATGAAGATGATAACTTTAAATAATTGCTCCCTTACATATACTTATTTAACCTGCGCATTATTAATTGGAACACGGTCTATATACTGCGTTACCCTGTCAATTTTGTCATTATCGTTAAAATGAAATACCATGTGCATACGCTGATTCATTTCTTTACCTGACTTATACCGTGCATGCACCATACTCCAGCAAAGTGCATAGTTACCTGGCAACTGTGCTGGTATAGATGGTTTGGTTACATGAATTGGCAACCACACTTCATCTGAATACGAAAGTGACTCTATCATTTGAGTTCTTCTTTTTTCCAATAGTCAGCAATTGCCGGTTTGCCGGCGAGGCTATCCCCGCCATTCCAGCGGAACAGTGCATCATCTGAAAAGCCGGCAAGCCATGCCTCAACGTTTCCGCTGGCAAGTTCGTTCATGCCATTTTTTGCAATATCAATGTATTTATCATCGCCAAAACCATATCCCTTGTCAGTCATTGGCATATTGTGTTCCCCGGTATGTGCTGTTTTTTCATCATGAGTATGATTTGATTTTTCATTGCTGTTGCAGGCAAAAAGAAATAAAGTAATAAGAAGGGAAATTAATCTTGTTTGCATAATTGTTGGTTTTGAAGGTGGAGTTTATTTGTTTCTGTTTCTCAATGCAGGATGAAACGTAAATATCAATGTTGCGCCGAAAGTGGTAAGCTTTAAGTTGCTGTCATTTATTTTTGTAAGAGGTAGTTTGATGTATGGTTCTGCAGCAATACTCCAGTTTTGAGAGAGTTTTCTTTTTACACCAATAGAGAAATTGGATGTGAGGGAGGTAAAAGAACTGTTCATATTGTGGTATATGCCTGCATGAGTCCGTTCGACAACAGTACTGGCATCTATCAGGAAGGTATAATCAATGTTTTCCATTCTCATTTTGCTGATGGATAAACCGGCTCCGGCATAAAAACCTGTTTTCTTTTGTGGTGAGAAATGATAAAGGAACATAACAGGTATTTCAATAAAACGACAATAGCCATTTGCATGCTGAAGGTTGATGCTGCTGTATGAAGGTAAATTGAGTTTTGCTGAGTCAAAAGAAATTACCTTACCATCTGCATTGAAATATTTCTTAGATATTAACAACCCGGTTCGGAGTTCTATGTTTGGCGTTATCCTGTAACCCATCAGCAATCCATAATCCAATCCTTGCTTTGATATGTGGTTGAATTTTACGTCGTTGAAATTCGTGCCGGCGATGGCCGCAATTGAAAATCTACTATTACGTTTAATTTGTTTTTGAGGCTTTGAAGTTGATATGGAAAGATTTAATGTTGAATCAGCTCCAGAGAAAGTAGTTACTGAAGAATTATTTACTCCGTTAGTTGGATTTGCAGTTATTTCTTCGGGGTTAAAATCAATTGCTTTATGAGCCACGGCGTTTTGCTGAAGTGTATCGCTAGTAGAACTCATCAAAAGACTGTTGGTTTCTGTAGGAATATCTGATTTGTTGTTGGTAAATAATTGTAAAGTTGAAGAAGTGTGAGAGGGTCGTGATTCTTTTTTAATTATGCTGGTTTTTCTTTTATCAATTTCATCAGAATGTTTTGAAAGCAATATATTATCACTTCCATTTTCATAGACTAAAGTATTTTCCTTAGAATCATTCACCTGTTGTAACTGTGGGGCCCTATTAAGGGTGTTTTGAATATTTTCAGTCGCAATGGTTTTCTGAGTATTACTTTGGTTAGTCTCATCTGTTTTTTTGATTGGAGAAGAAAGTTGCGTTTCTTTAAGATTTGTGTGTTTTACATTGTACCAGTCATTAGAAGACAGATAAACAATTCCCCCAATAAAAACAGAGAATAGCATCCAGAAGAAGACAACCCTTCTCCGTTTCTTTTTTACCGGCAATTCCCTGTGTAATTGCTGTTCCATCTTATCCCAGGTAGGAATAAGAGACGAATCATGAAAGTCCTCTGCTGCTTTCTTGCTAAGCTCAAAAAGTTTATGGTCGTTACATTCAGACATATTTTTTAACCGTCATTTTTTTTTGAAGTTCGTTCCTAAGCCAGTTTTTTGCCTTAAACAGGTTGGACTTAGATGTCCCCGTTGTAATACCCAGCATATCGGCGATTTCCACATGAGTGTAACCATCTATCACATACAGGTTAAATACCATACGGTAAGCTGGGGGAAGTAATGTAATGCTGTTGAGAATTTCCTGGTAACTCATGGTATCAAGCACAGATTCTGCATCGTCTTCCAGTTCGGCAAGCATAAGTAGTGCGTCTTCGGTATACATTATTTTGGGATGAAACTTCTTGCGGTAGTTGATGCAGTTGTTAATGAGAACCTTTTTAAACCAACCTTTAAAGGCAGCTTCATTACAGCCATAAAGTTCTTCATTGTATAAATGAAGGTTCTTAAACACTTTTATAAAACCATCGCACACCAAATCCTGAACTTCTATTGTGTGCGAAGCGTAACGAAAACAAATATTTGCTGCAAATTCCTTCAACCATTCAAATAACATCCTCTCACAGCGCCGGTCATTGGCTCTGCAACCATTCAGCATTTCCCTTAGCTCAGAATTGGTATAAGGCAAAAATTAATTTTTTCTGTAAAGATATTTAGTCAATGGTACAACTAGATTAAGAAAAGGGTTGCCTGAAGGACTGTTTATTTTAAAAACCTGTATTAATTGATACGGCTGAGGGTCTTGCTTTTACCAAATAACCGCAGCCCGTGATATCCGGTTACTATGGCAGTATTTTTATCTTTTAGTCTGATATAGCAATTGGCTGAATGGTTCATATCCGGAAGTTGTATTTCACCACTATTCCACTCTTTATCACCTGCATCATAAGTTAAGTCCCACAATACCTTTTTACCAATTTCTGCCTGTTTTGCCGGTTCTTTTACCCAATATATTTTGCCATAGTATTTCCCATTTTCTTTATAAACATTAATTCGTTTACTGCCATCCTGCAATTGCCAATTGCCCAGTATATCATCTGCCGCTGTTTGTGAAAAAGAACTCATACTCAAGGTTGTAAAGACAGCCAGCAGCAAGGTTGTTTTAGATTTCTTTTGTATTTTTTTGCTAAAGGGATATAAAAACTGCTTCCAGTAATTTTTAGGGAAGTTTCTTTCTTCCGCAATGCCTATTGCGCCCAATTCTGTTTGCATTTTGGGATTGTCATAAGCAGTTCTGAAAATATGGTCCCAAACGGTAAGCCATGCTCCATAGTTCACCTGTGCATCTTTATGATCGGCACGATGATGCCACCTGTGCAATTCTGCCACACAAAAATTTTTTTTTAGAATGCCCGATTTGTAATCCAGGTTGGTATGCTGCATAAACATATTAACTGCCAGCAATGCAAGGGCTGTAATAATAACAACTGGTGGCGTTCCTATAACCATGCAAACAATAATGCCAGGGCCACCCTCAATCAATTGATGCAGCGCATGCCGTTTATCACCATTCAGGAAATATAACCGCTCGGAACTATGATGGATGGCATGAAGGTTCCATAAAAACTTATATTTATGGCTTTGCCAGTGTACAAAGAACAAGAAAAAGTCAATGATAGTTAAAGCTAAAATTACCTGAAGCCAAAATGGTTGTTCTGTTGGAAACCAGTTAAAAAAACTGATACTTTGTGCCAGTAAAATCAGCAGATATTGAGCAGCCAGTTTAATACAATAATTAATTATATAATAAGTAAGGTCTAAATTCCAGTCACCTTTTCCTTTTACCCAATCCTTTTCATAGGGCATCCATCTTTCAAG
>DGDD01000255.1 GCA_002385265.1 Chitinophagaceae bacterium UBA3961 | reverse complement strand
GGTTCGATCCCGCCCCACACCACGAAGAAAATCAAGCGATTATAACGAAAAGTTGTAGTCGCTTTTTTAATTGCTACAACAATCCTTCAACAAACGACATTTACAAGCGTAAATCTGCAGTTTTCAGTTAATTCAGAAATTGACTAACGGTAACGCCACAATTCTTTTATTAAGCTTTTTATAGTTATTTAATCTGAAGAAAATTTATTAATAGTGTGACAGGTACTAAATCAAATACTAGTAGAAACTCTTCCACAAACTCATAATTATGTGGCTGGAATAAAAGAAATATTTTCTTTCTACAATTTTTACAATAAATGATTAGTATTATACGAGTTTTAAGCTTATTAAAGCTTTTGAAGTTGAGACAAGCTTTACTTAACTTAGTGATTGAAATCAAATTATGGCCACTTCCGATCAAATTAAGACCTTAATTAAATCTCATTTTGATGATGATAACAATCGTTTTTCGACGGTTGCATTACAAATTGCTGCTCATGAAGCAAAGCAAGGTCACATGATTATTGCTGAAGAGATAAAAAAACTTGTTGATGGCTCAAAAGCCAAAGTCGTTAAATTAAAGCCTTTCAATGATGATTTGAATGGGTTTGTATTAGAAATAAATCCAAAAGAAAAACTTGCAAATTTAATTTCAGATGATTCGGTTAAACAAAAAATCGAAAGAATTTTGCTGGAGTTTAAGCAAAGAGAAAAACTTAAGAAGCATGGTTTAGAAAATAGACGAAAAATTTTGTTATCAGGCCCCCCTGGAACTGGCAAAACAATGACGGCTGCAATTTTTGCACATGAATTACAGTTGCCACTTTATGTAATCATGTTGGATAAGTTGGTTACAAAGTTTATGGGTGAGACTAGTATAAAACTCAGACAGCTTTTTGAAAGTATCTATGATAGGCAAGGAGTTTATTTATTTGACGAATTTGATGCGATTGGCGGTGAACGAGCTTCCTCAAATGATGTCGGCGAAATGCGTAGAATATTAAACTCGTTTTTGCAAATGATTGAGCAAGATAAATCTCGAAGTTTAATAGTCTCGGCGACAAATAATTTGGAACTACTAGACCAAGCCTTGTTCCGTAGATTTGATGATGTAATACACTACCATCTGCCCAGTAAAGCTGAATCAATTTTGCTTGTTGAAAACAAGCTTGGGCGATATAAAGGACGATATAGCGTCAATAAAATAAAGTTTGATGGATTGAGTCATGCAGAAATCACTCAAGCATGCCTAGATGCGATCAAAACGATAGTAATTGAAGACAAAGAGAAGGTTAGCTTACAATTATTAACACAAATGATTGCAGATAAGGTTTCAGCTTATCGAGCAAAATCCCAAGCTAAGCATGAATGAACAGTTTCCAATTCTTTTTATAAATAACAATGCTGAATCCATCACGTATAAAACGCAGGGGTTTGGTCCACAATTAACGATACCTGATAGAGATCGACAATCTCATGGTGCTAGACTTGTTGCGACCTTTGAAAGAATTTGGCAACAGGCACAGTCAATCACAAATGAGCGTACAGCAGTTTCTCTGCCGGTAAAAAATGGCTTATACGTTGAATTCAAAGGAGCCCCTGGATGTGATCTAGTAACAAAAAGTTTGGAAGACATTCGTGCGGGCATAAAACTTTTGAATATTCGCGAACAAATTGACGATCATGGAATTAGGCAAACATTTGCAACGGTCTTTATACCATCCGGCAAGGAAAATTATTTTTTAAATAAGATAAGAAAATATATTGAAGAAAATGATAGGCGTAGCGGCTTGCCTAAGAACCAGCCCTTAATCAATAGTATCGAAGATGTGAGCCTCGCTATCTTGGAATCGTTTTGGACTGATTCTCGAACACAAATACCTAACAATGAAGAAACTTCGTATTGCGAACTTTGGCTGAAATCAATTCAAGGAAATGAAGAAACGGTTCTGAATGAAACACGAGAAATATGTGATATTCTATCGATAGACTTATTTACTAATAGAGTGTTGCTCTTCCCAGAGCGTATTGTATGCCTCATAAAAGCGACACGAGCTCAGTTATTGCAACTGATAGAATCAAACTCACATATTGCTGAATTAAGGAAAGCAAGAGAAACTGCTGGTTTTTGGGTAAATGAATCAAACATTTCCCAAGTTGAATGGGTTACTGAACTTTTATCTCGCTTGGTGTTTCGAGAAACTAATGTCAGTGTTTGTATTTTAGATACAGGTGTTAATAACGGACACCCATTACTTTCAAATAGTCTTTCGGACGCTCATTGTGCATCTTATGAGTCTTCGTGGGGCGTAAGTGATGACAATGGGCATGGTACTATGATGAGTGGCGTTTCTTTATATGGTGATTTAGAGGGGGCTCTACAATCAAGTTCACCGGTATTACTTACTCACAAATTATGTTCTGTCAAAATTCTTCCTTCCAGAGGCCAGAATCATCCAGATTTATATGGTGCAATCACACAACAAGCGATAAGTATAGCTGAAATTCAAGCCGCGGGACGTGATCACATTTTTTGCTGTGCAGTTACCTCTCGCCGGATAGATCATAAGGGTCAAGCCACGTCTTGGTCGGCAGCAATAGATTCAATTACATCTGGCCAGGCTGATGGCGAGAGACGACTGTTTATTGTTTCTGCGGGGAATGTTGGATCTGTTGAAGAATGGAACAACTATCCTGGTTCAAATCTTTTGACTTCAGTTGAAGATCCAGGTCAATCTTGGAACGCTCTGACTGTAGGAGCTTATACTGAAAAGGTCACCATTTCTGATCCAAACTATTCCGGCCATATTGCTCTTGCTCCTCTTAAAGGGTTATCGCCCTACAGTACTTGTTCAAGCTTGTGGGATAATAAATGGCCAATCAAACCAGAAATTGTTCTGGAAGGTGGGAACATTCGTCGCGCACCAGATGGAGGGCTATATGAGAATTTTTCTGATCTAAGCATTCTCACTACATCATCAGATATCCAAAATTCGCAGTTTGATACTATATGCGCTACAAGTGCTGCAACTGCAAAAGCAGCTTGGCTGGCTGCAAAAATTAAAGCCCAGTATCCAGATATTTGGCCAGAAACAGTTAAAGGACTAATGGTGCATTCTGCAGAGTGGCCTGAATCGATAATAAATCAATTTGGATTTGACATTTCCCAAAAAAAAGGGGTGTTAGATCTGATGAGGGTTTGTGGATTTGGTGTGCCAAATCTTGAAAAGGCTATATATTGTCAAAGTAGTGTATTGACTTTAGTGGCGCAAGAAGAAATTCAACCATTTAAATTCGGTAATGATAATCGTCCAGTTGCCAACGATATGCATTTATTTGATTTACCTTGGCCAGAAAGCGAATTACTAAATTTAGGAGCTACCCCAGTTAAACTTCGTGTAACGTTATGTTATTTTATTGAGCCAGGCCCCGGGGAGGTTGGCTGGAAAGAACGATATCGATATGCATCTCATGGTTTGAGATTCGACGTAAATAATGTTAATGATACTAAAGAAGAATTTTTAAAACGTATAAATATAGCCACTCGGGCAGAAGACGAAGGTGCCACGGGCAAAAGCGGGTCAGATCGATGGATTATTGGTGCTAATAATAGAGTTCTTGGCTCCACACATTCTGATATTTGGGAAGGTACTGCTGCAGAAATTGCTACTTGCAATAAAATTGCTGTCTATCCAGTTTTAGGTTGGTGGAGAGAGAGAAAGCATCTTGGAAATGTTGAAAAGCGAACTAGGTACTCACTAATTGTTTCGTTAATTACGCCGCCGCAAGACATTAATATATATACTCCGGTTGAAACTATTATACGCGCACCTATCACTATAACCACGTAGTCGCCAAAAGGCATTGTTGAAGAAAGAGTATTTATTGAAAATCAAATCTAACTTCAATTATAAAAAGGCCTTTAATAAGATCTTTAATTTAAAAAAGTAGTGTGTTATAAATTATGTTGTCGATAGGGATATAATTTGGGTACATATAATTAAAATACCTATCGATTGCTTCTTAAATTCAATTATTTAATATCTCCAATTCAGAGTCGGCTCGGGCCACCATTGTATTATTTACCGCCCTTATTTGATCTTATTGAACTGCAAAAAACACAAGTTTTGCAAGCGTTTCTTGGCATTCTCATCTTATTGCCGATTTCCCCGTTTGAACCCGCAATAACAGATTTTTGGGATAAAAGTGGGATAAAACCCCGCATTCACATAAGAACTTTATCCCTAAAGCTTGTTCAACAAACTGAAAATAAAGGAGAATTCTGGTGCCTCTAACCGATACTCAATGTTCAAAAGCGAAAAAAGCTGAAAAGACTTACAGATTGTTCGACCAGGAGGGGCTTTTCCTAGAAGTGCTGCCAACTGGAACAAAATCTTGGCGTCAAAAGATTCGATTCGAAGGGACTGAGCATAGAATTTCGCATGGACGTTATCCGGCTATATCTTTAGCAGAGGCCCGTCAAAAAGCTCTTCAAGCGAAAACTGCTGCATTGCGAGGAATTGCTCCTTCATTACACTCCATGGAAGAAGCTATCTCTAAGAAATTCAATGCGGACGCTACTTTCAAAAGTATTGCAGAGGAGTGGTTATCAAAGCAAATAAATCAATGGACCCCTCGTTATATGCAGTCGGTTCGATATAGACTAAATCAATATGCTTTTAAAGAAATTGGTGATTTGCCAATTAAACAGATTAAACCAACCATGGTTTTGTCATGCCTACAAAAAATCGAAATAAAGTCACCTGAAACAACAAGACGGGTAAAGGCTTTATGCAGTCATGTTTTCAAGTATGGAATAGCAACGGGAAGAAATGAGACAGACCCTACATATGGACTAGAATCTGCACTGAGAAAGTTTAGAAAAGGCCATTACGCGGCTATATCTGTTGATAAATTTCCATCTTTTTTATTGAAGATTCACGATCATCGGGACAGGATGGCCAGACAAACTTTTCTAGCGCTTCAGCTTCTTATGCTAACATTTGTCCGAACAGGTGAAATGATAGATGCGAAGAGGACAGAATTTGATTTAGAAAATAAAATGTGGATTATTCCCGCAGAGCGGATGAAAACACGCGTCCCACATATGGTTCCCCTATCGCGCCAATCGATGAAAATAGTTAAAGAAATGATGGAAATGAATCGCAATAGCGAGTATCTGTTCCCAAGCTATTCCCGACCGAGGAAGCCAATGAGTAAAAATACGATCTTAGTAGCTATCAAACGAATGGGGTATATTGGCAGGATGACTGGACACGGCTTTCGGTCACTCGCACTTGGTCTTCTTAAAGAAAAGCTTGGATACTCTCATGAGATTGCGGACCGCCAACTTGCTCACGTTCCTAAAAATAGTGTTGATAGAGCTTACGACAGAGCGCAATTTCTTCCTCAAAGGATTGAAATGATGCAAGCTTTTGCTGATTATATTGATAATGTATATGTAACAGCTTATAAAGGATAAATACCTCAATACCTAGCCACGGAAACTATCATGATGAAAATATATTTATGCATTTTATTGTCGCTTTTTTTATTAGCTTCTCATGATAAAGCAAATGCAGAAAGCAAGATATTAGCTGATTGTGGTTCAATGAGCGGTTACGCATATTACATTGAGACTGATCCGGCAATGAAGGGAATGGGAGGCTGGAAATCTGATAAAATATCTTCAGGTAGTGTTCGCTTAATAGCAAAAGACAATCAATCAATCGACTTAGTATTTGGTGATAGTAGGGACAAAGAAATTTCAACGAAGCAAAGCGGTGGCGAAGTGTTGCCACTTCGACTTAACAAGGACGAACTGCTGCTGATTATAATTTATGAAGGTGCTACCACCGAAGTATATCATTTTTATAAAGAAGGCTCGTCTTAT
>DGDD01000039.1 GCA_002385265.1 Chitinophagaceae bacterium UBA3961 | reverse complement strand
TCGCCGGTACTCGTACCACTACTGTTAGCACTACCTACACACCGCTCTATACCATTCAATACGGTGTAATTGATGCTGCTACTAAAAAAGCCAGTGATTTCAAAGTATTGGGTGAAGATGAAAATCGCAAATACTATTTGATGCCGGATAAAAACGTACTCCGCTTGGGTAAATACCTTATTTACTTAAGTGAAACATTGAAAGGAGACAAAGTACTGCTGTCAAGATTCGATTTAACGAAATAGTACATCATTCGAAAACAACTATCAAGATCTCGCCATTGGCGAGATCTTGCTGCTTTATAAGAATCCCTATCTTTGTACCATTCATGCGAAAGGTACTCCTGCTTACTGTTTCAGCGTTGTTCTGTGTGCTGAATGCTTCAGCTCAAAAGCGCTTCGAATTCAATGCCAATTGTAAAGAAGCATACACTGCTATCGTTTCTCTAAGAACGGAGTATGCCAAACTACTATTGACTAACGAGCAACGGATCAATCCCAATAACCTCATTCCCGTTTTACTCGAAAACTACATCGATTTTTACGACTTGTTTTTGAATGAAGATCCGGCAGTATATAAGAAAAGGTTCCCCTTGTTTGAAGATAGATTGGATCAATTGGAAGATGGCCCTGAAGACGATCCTTGGTATCTTTTTTCCCGTGCATTGGTACAATTTCAAACAGCCGCCGTTGAAGCGAAGTTTGATCACAATTGGAGTGCAGGGCTTTCATTTCGTGCCGCTTTTCTGAATTTCAAGGAAAATCAAAAAAGCTTCCCGGCATTTCTTCCCAACACGTTATTTAGAGGAGCCATGCAAGTGGCTGCAGGAACCATACCCGATGGCTACAAATGGTTGGCCAATCTTATGGGAATCAAGGGAACCGTTTCAGACGGGATGGCTCAAATGAACAAGGTTTTAAATGCAACAGATGAATGGTCGCTACTCTTTCGGGAGGAAGGACTGTTCTATCAATTTTATTTAAAGTATTATATCCTGAATGACCGAAAAGAGATCTTTAATTCTATTCAGAAAGAACTACAAAAATATCCTTTCAACCAACTGCTGCTTTATTTAGCCGTTAACTTACACCTCAACACCCAACACGCAGATATTGCGTTAAAATTGATTCAGCAACGAAAGAACAGTCGGGAATACCTACCTACTTTGGTATGGGATTTTGAAGAAGGATATGCAAAGCTCTATCACTTAGATATAGACGCAGTAAATCATTTGGAGAAGTACGCTACCCAGTTCAAAGGGAAATACTATATTAAAGACGTGTTGTTAAAAATCAGCTGGTATTATTACTTGAATGGCAATACTGCTAAAGCAGAAAAGTATAGACTGGAAGTGTTACGAAGAGGTTCATTGGCCGCAGAGGCCGACAAACAAGCCCAAAAGCAAGCTTCCAATCCAAAATGGCCTGATCCATTGCTATTGAAAGCGCGTCTCTATTCCGATGGGGGCTACTATATGGAAGCTTTGCGTTTGTTGTTTGGGAAGCGATACACCGACTTCAAAAACACGGTAGATCAAATTGAATTCAATTACAGGGTAGCGAGAATTTACGACGAATTGGGGCGCACCGAAGAAGCCATCCCCTTTTACAAATTGGCCATTCAACAAGGCCGAGAAAGAACTGAATATTTTGCCGCACGTTCTGCCCTTCAATTAGGAATGCTGTTCGAAGCTAGAGGGCAACTTACAGAAGCGCTTAAATGGTATCAAGAATGCCTTGATATGGATAATCACGACTACAAAAACTCCCTCGACCAAAGAGCCAAAGCAGGCGTGTTGCGTTGTGGAAAAACACCCTGATAATTTACAAGTAAGAATTGACGAATATTAGCCTTTAATCGCTAATTTGCTATAATATTTAGTACTATGCTTAAGCGACTCAGCATACAGAATTACGCCATTATCGACGCCATCGACATTGATTTCGATGCTCATTTTAATGGAATTACAGGTGAAACCGGAGCCGGTAAATCGATTCTGATGGGGGCTTTGTCCCTTATCTTAGGCGACCGTGCCGACACTTCTGTGCTGTTAAACAGTCAAAAGAAATGCATTGTAGAAGGTTTTTTCGACGTAGCAGGTAAAAAGTCTATTCAAAGATTTTTGAAAGAGGAAGATTTGGACGCAGAGAATGAATTGGTCATTCGAAGAGAGATCAATTCCGGCGGCAAATCGCGTGCCTTTATCAACGACACACCTGTTACCCTCGAACAACTTCGCAACTTAAGCAGCATGCTGGTTGACCTGCACAGGCAGTTTGATACCTTAGACCTAGGCGCTTCCGATTTTCAACGAGAAGTTTTGGATGCTTTGGCCTCGAATGATGCAGTGTTAGAACAATACCAAAACTTGTTCGCCGAATGGCAAGAAGCAAAGAATACTTTTGCTGCCTTGCAACTGCAAAAAGAGCAATTCACGAAAGAATACGACTACAATAAGTTCTTGTTCGATGAATTGGAAGAAGCTAATTTCTCGGATAGTGAATTAGAATTGGCAAACGAAGAATTAAAAATTCAAGCCAATACGGAAGAAATTAAAGAAGCGATTTCAAAAGTAGTGTTTGGATTAGGAGAGGGAGAAACGCCCATTACGCAACAGCTTAAGCAATTCGCAAATCAACTTCAACATTATAGCAGCTTAATGCCTTCTTTGGCTTCGTTGCAAGAAAGATTGCAATCGGCGTACATTGAATTGAAGGATGTGTACAATGAATTGGAGGCAGTGGGTGATCAAGTACAATTCGATCCCAAACGAATGAACCATTTGCAAGAGCGCATGGCAATTGGCTACAAACTTCAAAAGAAGCATGGGTTAAACACTACGAACGAGTTGTTGGAATTAAAAGAACAACTTTCAAATAAACTGCAAGCCGTATTAGAAATCGATGATCAAATTGCTGCTGCAGCAAAAACAGTTGCAAATGTTGAATCCAAATTAGAAGAGCTAGCGGCAAGCTTAAGTGCAAAACGTCAAAAGCAAATAAAGCCACTCTGCGATCAGGTAAATACTTTGTTAGCCCAAGTGGGCATGCCCAATGCGCGTTTGAAAGTGAATGTGGAACCCTCCCAACAACTCCATTATTTCGGGAAAGATGAGATCGCTTTCTTGTTCGATGCCAATAAGAGCAATAAGTTTGAACCCATACGAAAAGTAGCAAGTGGGGGAGAGTTGAGCCGATTGATGTTGTGTATTAAATCGCTTGTTGCGAAATCCTTGCAATTAGCTACCCTAATATTTGATGAAATTGATACCGGAATCAGCGGCGAAGCAGCCCGTCAGGTAGGTATTATTTTGAAGGGCTTGGCTGAAAAAATTCAGATCATTTGTATCACGCACCAACCGCAAATTGCAGGCAAAGCCAATGCGCATTACTTTGTTTATAAAGAAATAAAAGGCGATGCCATCAAAACCAATATTCGACAGCTCACAACCGATGAACGCATCACCGCCATTGCGAAAATGCTAAGTGGCGAAAAACCAACAGCGGCAGCGTTGGAAAATGCTCGGGAAATGGTGGGGAACTAATTAATAATTAATAATGAATAATTAATAATTGAATACCCTCTTCAGATCTACCAAAGATTCCCTTTAGATCAAGTTCTGGGTTTTGAGTTCTGTTTGTGAGGTGTTGGGCCTTAGGCCTTAGGCTTTGGTGAAAGTTGTGAATTTTTGAGTTTTGTGCAACTTCGCTGCTACCTTCGTTGCGCACCTTTGCGTTCTTTTTTACGTTGCGGTAAAGTAGACTGATTGAAGAATTTTGGTGACTGAAATGAATTAGAAAGCTAATTTTCTTTGACTACAGATAGCAGATTAAAACAGATTCGCACAAATTAGACCTTACTATACAATTAAACTGACTGCCGGCTGTTTCATTATTAATTATTAATTCTTAATTATTAATTATCCATTGTTTTCTCTCTTTTCAATACTTTTGACCCGCAAATACCAAAAAGCACAATTATGGCTAACAACATTTTGAAAGGTAAAAAGGGCATCATTTTCGGTGCATTGGATGAAAAATCAATTGCATGGCGTACTGCCATCAAATGCCACGAAGAAGGCGCTCAATTAGTACTGAGCAATGCTCCAGTTGCGCTTCGCATGGGCGAGATCAATAAATTGGCGGAGGCTGTGAATGCTCCGGTAATTGGAGCCGATGTAACCAATATGGACGACCTCAAAAACTTATTCGAGCAATCCATGGCTCATTTTGGTGGAAAGATCGATTTCGTGCTCCATTCTATTGGAATGGGTATCAACGTAAGAAAAGGCAAACACTATACTGAAATGAACTATGAGTGGAATTCGAAAACACTCGATATTTCTGCAATGAGCTTACACCGCGTACTCCGCACAGCATGGGATTTAGATGCTTTGAATGAATGGGGTAGTGTAGTGGCGCTTACCTATATTGCAGCACAACGTGTGTTCCCCGATTACAATGAAATGGCAGATGCAAAGGCCTTGTTGGAGAGCGTAACACGCAGCTTTGGTTATCACTACGGTGCTAAAAGAAAAGTACGCGTGAACACCGTTTCACAATCGCCTACCAAAACAACAGCAGGTAGCGGTGTAAAAGGCTTTGATGGATTCATCAGCTACGCAGAAAAAATGAGCCCACTCGGAAATGCAGATGCAGACCAGTGTGCTGACTATTGCGTTACCTTGTTCAGCGACTATACCCGCATGGTAACCATGCAGAACCTCTTCCACGATGGAGGATTCAGCTTTACCGGCGTAACTCCGGCGGTTATTGAACAAATGGAAAAATAATTCAAATAAAAAAAAGATGCTGACTGAAAAGTCGGCATCTTTTGTATTGTAAACTACTGATTTATGGAGTGGATCGAAGCAGTTGGCTATTTTGGAGCCGTATTAAGCAGCACTACGTTTGTTCCTCAAGTTTACCAAGCTTGGAAAACCAAGTCGGTGGGTGATTTGTCCATCTGGATGATCATTATACTTTTGGGCAACGTTTCTACGTGGCTCTTCTACGGAATCTATTTGGGACTTCGTCCCATGATTGTTGCTAACTCTATTATCCTAGCCTTGGCATTGTGCATGCTTTGGTTTAAGATCAGCTTTAGCAAGGCCCCAAAGCCCTAGTATTCATCTTCGTTGAAGAAGAAATCGTCCTGACTCGGATAGTCAGGCCAGATATCATCGATACCTTCATAAATTTCGCCCTCGTCTTCCAATTCTTGAAGGTTTTCAATTACTTCAATAGGAGCGCCACTACGAATACAGTAGTCAATCAACTCGTCCTTGGTAGCAGGCCAAGGCGCATCTTCCAAATAAGAGGCTAATTCTAGTGTCCAGAACATCCTTTTTAATTTTTCGCAAAAGTAACTTTCCTTACGAAACTACCAAATCAAACTTATGAAGATTGGTGGAACAATTTTGTAAAACACCTCCCGTTTATCGGAAATGGGCGTATCTTCAAGGCGCTCATGGGTTTATATTATGTTAGAAGCTAGAAACATACAAAAGTATTACGACCAGTTTCAGGTACTAAAAGGGGTCGATTTAACCATCGAAAAAGGAGAAATTGTTAGCATTGTCGGGCCCTCAGGCTCCGGAAAAAGTACCCTTTTACACATTTTAGGGACGCTCGACAAGCCCCATTCCGGCACCATCACCATAAATGGCACTCCTATAAATTTCAAAAATGACCGCCAGTTAGCCGCTTTTCGAAACAAGCAAATTGGATTTGTGTTCCAATTCCACCACTTATTACCCGAATTCTCAGCAATAGAAAACATCTGCATCCCGGGTTGGCTAGCCCAAGGAAAGAAAAAGGCAGTGGAACTTAGAGCCTTGGAATTACTTGATTTGTTGGGATTGAAAGATCGCGCTCAAAACAAACCACAACAACTTTCCGGCGGTGAGCAACAAAGGGTAGCGGTGGCAAGAGCACTGATCAATAACCCGGCTATTATTTTCGCTGATGAGCCTTCAGGCAACCTCGATACCAATAATGCAAAGGAACTTCATAATCTATTCTTTACACTTCGAGCCAATTTGAACCAAACTTTTCTGATTGTAACACACAATGAAGAGTTGGCCGGACAAAGCGACCGCCGACTGCACATGAAAGATGGATTGATTGTAGCCGGAAATTAGCTGATGCGAGGGCGCCAAGGAATGTCAGCCACACCCAATAGCAATCCAAAATAACGCGCCAACGTGAAGAGATAATCGCTTAAACGATTCAAATAGATGATCACCAGTGGCTCTACGTATTCCCCGCTTTCATGCAAGGCAACACACAAACGTTCCACCCTTCTGCACACGCAACGGGCAATTTGAGTATAAGAAATGGTGGTATGACCACCCGGTAATATAAACGATTTCATTTCCGGCAATTCCTGCGTCATTAGGTCAATCGCTTTTTCCAATTGCACCACATCCTCTTCTTTCAAATCAGGAATTTTCATTTTGGGCTCTTTTTCGGGATCGCAAGCCAAGGAAGATCCGATAGTAAACAGTCGATCTTGAATTATACGTAGTAAAGCTCCAATTGCTTCATTTCCACAAACATCTCGCACCAACCCAATATAGCAATTCAATTCGTCGATGGTTCCATACGATTCAATACGGATATGACTCTTCGGCACTTTCGTTCCTCCAATCAATGAAGTCTTACCCTGATCCCCTGTTTTTGTATATATTTTGAATGCCATAATGCTAATAGGATGAACTCAAAAAACAAAGGTAGTCTTCGAAAAGTTCAATTAAAGATAGATTATTCGATTTGGGGAAAGATGGTGGGGAATCTTGTCTAAACAAAAAATCCCGCTTGCGCGAGATTTCGAGTATCAAAAAATCGATTTGACAAATCTTTAAATTAGCTGTGAGCTGCTGCTGTAGGCTCTCTTCTCTTATCGGTTTCAATAACGCCATCTCTCAATCGCACGATGCGGTGTGCATGGTTGGCAATATCTTCTTCGTGTGTAACCAATACAACCGTATTCCCGCCTGCATGAATTTTTCCGAAGATGTCCATGATTTCATAAGAGGTTTTGGTATCCAGGTTACCGGTAGGTTCGTCGGCCAAAATCAAAGACGGATCATTGACCAATGCTCGAGCAATGGCTACACGTTGACACTGACCACCGCTCATTTCATTTGGGCGGTGATGTGAACGATCGGTCAAATTCACTTTTGCGAGCACTTCCATCGCTTTTTCAATCCTCATTTTCTTGTTCATCCCGGCATAAACCAGCGGCAATGCCACGTTTTCAGCTGCAGTTAAACGAGGAAGGAGGTTAAACTGCTGGAACACGAAGCCGATTTCTTTGTTTCTTACTTCTGCCAAGGAATCATCGGCCATTTTACTCACATCTTGACCATTCAAAATGTATTGGCCTGACGAGGGAGAGTCGAGGCATCCCAGAATATTCATCAAGGTACTTTTACCGGAACCTGAAGGTCCCATTAATGCCACGTATTCGTTTTTTAGGATATCCAAACTCACTCCTTTCAAAACTTGGAGCTCGTGTTTACCCATGATGTAACTTTTGCGAATACTTTCCAGATGAATAATACTGTTCATATGACTTGGTTAAGGTTATTTTTTAATCACTTTCGGCACTCTGAAATAGGTTCCATCTGTTTCGGGCGCATTTTGCAAGGCCTCTTCACGGCTTGCCGAGCCCCTTACTTCGTCGTCTCGAAGCCTATTCATCGCCTCGCTCATGTGAAGCAATGGAGCTACTCCGGTAGTGTCGAGTTCCTTTAGTTTGTCGACAAAACCGATCATTTGTTGCAGATCTTTCTTAATTAATTCTTTTTCTTGCTCATTGAACTCTAAACGAGCCAAATTCGCCAGATTATTTACAAGACTGTCCGTAACTTCCATAGCTCAAATATAGGCATTGTTTAATGTTTTGGGGGCGAAGTTTATGACAGGGAATTTTGACTGATAAAAGGACGGAAGAACCGGATAAAGACGCTATCTTCGCCGCCCTTGAACAACGAAAAAGTACTGATTATGGATGGGAAAAGAGAAATCGTAATGAGTGGGATAAGACCCACCGGTTTTTTGCACCTGGGTAACTATTTTGGTGCCGTTAAGAACTACGTTCGAATGCAAGAGCAATTTGATTGCTTCTTCATGGTAGCCGATTGGCATTCCCTCACTACTCACCCCGATACAGAAGCATTAAAAGGCCATGTAAAGCGTGTATTGGCTGAAAACATTGCCTGTGGTCTAGATCCCAATAAAGTGGCGCTATACTGCCAAAGTCATGTACATGAAACCGCTGAATTGTACCTCTATCTCAACATGTTGGCTTACAAAGGGGAATTGGAGAAAACAGTGACTTTTAAAGACAAAGCAAAACAACAACCCGACAACGTAAATGCAGGCTTGCTTACTTATCCGGTATTACAAGCTGCCGATATCATTTTGCACCGAGCCAAGTACGTTCCTGTGGGCAAAGACCAAGAACAACATTTGGAAATGGCCCGCAATTTTGTGAATCGTTTTAACCACCGCTATGGTGATGTATTTCCGGAGCCTTTTGCGTTCAATTTTGGAGAAGAACTGGTAAAAGTACCCAGTCTCGACGGAGCCGGTAAAATGAGTAAAAGCGAAAATCAACTCGCCACCCTTTATTTGGCAGACGACGATGATTTGATTCGCAAAAAAGTGATGAAGGCGAAAACGGATGCCGGTCCAACAGAACCCAATAGTGCCAAGCCCGATTACATCGAAAACATCTTCCTTTTGATGAAGCTAGTATGTGCTGAAGAGGTAGTAGCAAAATTCGATGCCGATTTCAATGCTTGTACCATTCGTTATGGTGATTTGAAAAAGCAATTAGCAGAAGATATGATCAAATTCATTGCTCCAATTCGTGCAAAAGCCGCTGAAATTCAACAGGATGAAGCTTATTTGAAACAAGTAATGGAGCAAGGCGCAGAAAAGGCAAGAACAAGCGCTAAAGCTACCATGGACTTGGTTCGATCTGCTATCGGCCTCAAATATTACTAGTTATACCAAAAATTACTTGTTGATTGATAGGAATTCAATACTTTTAAAGGCTTCCTATTTATTGTTGAACTTTAAATGCGGAAACGCAAGAGTGGCATGGCGAAGACTAAAAAACCAAAACATATTGCGATTGCCGGAAACATCGGTGCCGGTAAAACAACATTGACCGAATTATTGAGCAAGCACTATCGCTGGATTCCTCAATTCGAAGATGTGGATCACAATCCCTATCTCTTCGATTTTTACGAGGACATGCCCCGTTGGAGTTTCAATCTTCAAATCTACTTCCTCAACAGTCGTTTGAATCAATTGCTCGATATTCATCGCGGTACTGAAACAGTTGTACAAGACCGTACTATTTACGAGGATGCGCACATCTTCGCTCCAAACCTTCATGAAATGGGTCTGATGAGCAAACGCGATTTTGATAACTATTTCCGTTTCTTTGAAACCCTTCGTTCCATGGTTCAACCTCCCGATCTCTTGATTTATTTGAGAGCTTCGGTTCCAACCTTGGTGGCACAAATTCAAAAGCGTGGGAGAGAATACGAGGAAAACATTCGTCTTGACTATTTGAAGCGCTTGAACGACTATTATAATAAATGGATCGATGCCTACAAAGAAGGTCCTTTATTGGTTATTGATGTTGACAAAAACAATTTCCCTGAAAATGAAGAGCACTTAGGAGATATCATCAATAAAATTGATTCTCAACTCTACGGACTCTTTTAAATATGGCTGGAACAATTACCCATAGAGTGCAGCAATTCTTCTCACAACCCTGGCATTTTATCGGTTTCATTGTTTTCTATATCATTCACAACTGGCTACTAAACTTCGATTTAGTAGCCAGTTCTTCTTTAATAGCCATCTTCGCTTTGCTTCTCAGTTTTGGATTGATTTTCTATACGCTGTTTAAAAGATTGCTGAGATACAAAGGGAAAGCTGCCTTAATGACTACCCTTACTGAATTTACACTACTTTATTTCGGCACCCTCCAAGATTCATTTACCAATTCGGCATCCATTGCGTTCATGGGTGAAATGCAGGTCCTGTTGCCTGGACTGCTTATGATACTAGTTGTGCTGTATTTTCTGCTAAAGAAACGTGTTGGCAATATCAAAGAATCCGTGCATCAATATTTGAATGCAGCATTGTGCTTGTTTTTGGTGTTTGAGTTGATGGCTTTTGGGCTAGGTTTCGACAAAGCGCGTTTAACTGATATTACACCCGATGATTTAACGTTTTCAGTACACGGATGTGATACTTGTAAAAAGCCACCCATTTTTATCATTGTAATGGATGAATACACAGGCGCCGACGGGCAACAAAACTATTTTAATACTAGTAGCCAAGATTTTGAGAATGAATTAAAGCGTCGAAATTTTCGCGTGGTGCCTCATTCTAGAAGCAATTACATTTTTACCGTGTTCTCCATGGCCAGTTTCTTTAATATGCAATACCTGACCGATTTTGGCGAGCACAACGCGGAAAATACTTTTAGCTATCAACGAAGTCTTAGATCTATTAGAAAAAATTTATTTGTTGAATACTTACTAACGCAGGGGTATACCATCAATAACTTTTCAGCATTCGATCTTCCATCAAAAGCCGCCAGTTACCGCAATTCTTTTTTGCCCAAGGATTGGGTGCTTTTGTTGAATGAAACCTTGTACTACCGGTTCATGATGGTACTGCCCAACTTCTTGGTACGAAAAGTGGGCAACGCAACGGTACAAGGTTGGCTCAACAAAAGAGCAAGCAGTGATAATGAAAATTTATTGGGAATCCCCCTTCCAGCTAGTATTTCAGATACTTCTAAACAGTTTTATTATTTGCATTTGATGATGCCGCATGCTCCTTATTTGTTAAATGAAAATGGGCAGTACAATGCATTTGAAATCACTGATGAACGATCTCCTCAAAAAGACAGTATGTATATTCACTATTTGAAATACACCAATAAACGAATACTGGATTTGGTCGATCGGATACAACAAATAACAAATGGGAAAGGAGTAATAGTGCTGATGAGCGATCATGGGTTCAGAGAGATGCACCAGCCGAGAAAGTATACTGAATTAAGTTATGCTAATTTTTTCAGTGTCTATTCCCCCAACAATGATTATCGAGGTTTTACAGATTCACTAACGGTGGTAAATGAATTGAGAGTAGTGCTGAATAATCAATTTCACGAACAAATTCCGCTATTAAAAGATAGTATGGTGCATTAATTACCGGATACGATTTCTTGATAATTGGCATAGGCCAAACTTCCGGTAAGCATGTCTGCAATTTTTAACAGCCAAATTTCTTGTTGGTCTTTATTGCGAGAGTGATCGGTTTGCTTATCGTAGAGTTGTTGCATGGCATGATGCTCTTTCATGATGGTTTCGTAAATTTTATTGACATCTGCCTTTACAGTTTTTGGATTGTAATCGTAGTCGCTCAATGCTTTTTTCAATTTACGAGCATGAATTTCAGCAATATCGAAATGCGCTTGTTCGTGCGCAAGTACATAGTCGTTTTTGATTTTTACCCAGCTTTGCTTTTTATCGAATCTACAAGTAATGGAATATGAAAAACCATTAGAGCCATAGCCGTATTCAAAGCTAATATGAGTGCTGGTTAAAGCTGCGTTACCTGAGTTGGCAACCGGTTTGCCCATGAAGTCTTTCCACGACAATTTCTGGTTTGGCCTCCAATCAATAAACTGATTCGAAACAAACGAACTCAAACCCAAAATCAAACAAACCCCTAAAAAAAACCTCATAGTAAGCCGATGTTTTTACAAAAATGAGCATTTAAAATGAAAATATTTGCAAAAAAAGTCCCGAAGCCTTTTTTAGCCTCGGGACACATGACAAGCAACCTAATGTATACACTAAAAACAAGCTTCCTAGTTAAAGGAAGAAGCAAGAAACATTACAATTTTGGGCCGGCGTTCAGGATGGCTTCAGAAACACCGGAAGCAAACTTTTCAAAATTCACAACAAATCGCTTTGCGAGTGCTTTTGCAGCTTCATCATAAGCGTCGCCATTGTTCCAGGTAGCTCTAGGATTCAGCAATGACGCCGGCACATCGGGGCATGACTGAGGAATGGCAAAACCAAATACAGCGTCGTTTTCATACGGAACGCCTTCTAATTTTCCTTCCAATGCGGCGGTGATCATCGCTCTGGTGTAACTCAGTTTCATTCGATTTCCGGTACCAAAGGCACCTCCGGTCCAGCCGGTATTGATCAACCAAACCTTTGCTCTGTGTTGATTCAATTTTTCTCCCAATAAGGCTGCGTACTTTCCCGGATGCAGGGGTAGGAAAGGGGCCCCAAAACAAGCACTGAAGGTGGCTGTAGGTTCCGTAACGCCTGCTTCCGTTCCGGCTACTTTTGCCGTGTAACCGGAAATGAATTGGTACATGGCCTGTTCCGGGTTGAGGCGTGAAATTGGAGGCAACACACCGTACGCATCACAGGTTAGAAAGAAAATATGTTCCGGATGTCCTCCCTCAGAAGGATGCACCGCATTGCTGATAAACTCAAGTGGATAGGAAACGCGGGTATTTTCTGTGATCGATTTATTGCTGAAATCGATGGAATGAGACCCTTTGTAGCACACTACGTTTTCTACTAAGGCCCCTTCTCTGATGGCTTGAAAAATTTCGGGCTCTTTTTCCTCGTTAAGGTCAATGCATTTTGCATAGCAACCACCTTCGAAATTGAAGACACCGTCTTTTGACCAGCCATGTTCATCGTCGCCAATCAAGAAGCGATTTGGATCTGCACTTAGGGTTGTTTTACCTGTACCGCTTAAACCAAAGAACAAAGCTGTATCACCCTTCTTGCCAATATTGGCAGAGCAGTGCATGCTCAAAACTTGGTGTTCAAGGGGTAAAATGAAATTCAAAATCGTAAAGATTCCCTTCTTCGTTTCACCGGTATAACCTGTGCCTGCAATCAACACAGTTTTGTGTTCAAAACTGATGATGGCTGCATTTGACTGACGGGTTCCGTGGATCTTAGGATCCAATTTCAAGTCGGGGGCAGAAAGAATGGTCCAATCGGGATAGAAAAGTTCCAGTTGGTCCTCGTTTGGGCGAATAAACATGTTGTGTGCAAAATGAGCGATCCAAGGTTTTTCCGTAATTACGCGGATGTTCATACGGAAATGCTCGTCTGCACAAGCCATCCCATCTTGCACCCATACTTCTTCTTGTTGGTTCAGATGGTTTAAGATGGTTTCTTTTACTTTTAAGAAGAACTGGGGTTCAATGGCAATATTAAAATCGTTCCAATTCACATGACAAGAGGTGAACCGGTCTTTTACAATGAATTTGTCTTTTGGGGAACGGCCTGTAAATGTTCCGGTTTTTATCATCAATGCCCCGGTATCGTTTAATGAACCTTCTCCAATACGCAAGGTATCTTGAACCAGTTCTGCGATCGATAATTGATAGCGTACATTGGGATGGAGCAAACCTGTTTGTTCCAGTTGTTGTTTTGGTAGGGTTAATAGTGCGACAGACATAACAAGCTAATTAGTGAGGCGACAAAGGTAGTTTTAAAGAATTTCTAATGCAAATGCCTAAATAGCCCCAAAAACGTCGTTTAATCCATTGTATTATACGAAATATTGAAAAATATCTAAACTAACAACCGTTAGGGGTGTTCTTGTTCAATGATCTACTGAAATTTTCAAAGGAAAAAAATATTTTAGAAAGCCGGGAACGGGTATAAGTAATTGAATCTTATTACTTTTACCCTTTACAACCCCAGTTTATGAAGTATTTACCGCTTGATCCGACTATTTTCACTTCGAATAGAAAACGCTTTGTAGCCGCCATGGAGAAAAACTCCATTGCCATTTTCAACAGTAACGACGAATTGCCTACCAATGGAGATGCGCTATACAAGTTCAAACAAAACAGCGACTTGTTTTGGCTAACGGGAATAACTCAGGAAGACACCATGTTGGTGTTGTTTCCCGGTAACCCCGACCCCAAATTCAGAGAAGTGTTGGTTTTGGTACGTCCCAATGAGCTCAAAGAAAAATGGGATGGAAAGAGACTGAGAGTAGAAGAGGCCAGAGCTATTTCAGGCATTCAAACCATCGTATGGTTGGACAGTATTGATGCACCCCTTCAAACTTGGATTCACTTAGCAGAAAATATTTATCTGAACTCCAACGAAAACGACCGAAAAGCAAACTATGTAGCGGTTCGCGACAATCGTTACATCGCTTTCATGAAAGAGCGTTTTCCACTTCACAATTATAAGCGCAGTGCGCGCATTATGAAGGAACTGCGTGCCATTAAATCGCCTCAGGAAATAGCAGTGGTTCAAAAAGCGATCGACATTACGCAAGTAACGTTTGAACGTTTGATGAAATTCATCAAACCGGGTGTTTTTGAATATGAGATTGAGGCAGAAATTTATCATTCTTTCTTAATGCAGAGGGCTACCGGTCCGGCTTACGGAAGTATCATTGCCAGTGGTGATCGAGCACGCATTCTTCACTATGTTTCCAATAATCAAGAGTGCAAGGATGGTGAATTGATACTAATGGATTTTGGGGCAGAGTATGGCGGGGACTGCGCCGATTTAACCAGAACGATTCCGGTAAATGGCAAGTTTACCAAACGTCAGAAAGAAGTATACGACGCCTGTTTGCATTTACACGATTATGCAAAAAGTATTCTAAAGCCCGGCATTTCAATTGTTGCGTATACTGATAAAGTGGGAGAAGAAGCTACCAAGCAGTTCTTAAAAATTGGACTGATCTCAAAAGGCGATGTGAAGAATGAAGACAAAGAAAACAGAGCCTACCGTAAATACTTATACCATGGTATTTCACATCATTTAGGTGTGGACGTACACGATCTGGGAACCAGAACCGAACCGATCAAACCCGGCATGCTATTTACAATTGAACCGGGAATTTATATTGAAGAAGAGCAAATGGGCGTGCGCATAGAAAACAATGTTTGGATCACCAAAACGGGCAACAAAGACCTGTTCGCTAAAATCCCCATTACAACTGCTCAGATTGAAGCATACATGAAAAAATAACCTAGACCTATAAACGCCAAATGAAACAAATACCTAATCTGTTTACGCTCTTGAATCTTGTTTTCGGTTGCTGTGCAATTGTTTATACGTTGCAACAAGGAATTACCATTGCTAACGATGAATCGGGGGCACAATGGGTAATTATGCCCGAAGCTATTTGGATAAGCTCTCTTTTTATTGGGCTTGCTGCAGTAGTTGATTTTCTCGACGGATTTGTAGCGCGTGCCTTAAAGGCAACCAGTGAAATGGGAAAGCAACTCGATTCTTTGGCTGATGTGGTAAGTTTTGGAGTAGCACCTGCTACCATCATCTATCAATTCTTGCGATTAAGCTATGCTCAACAAGAAGACGGTTTGGATATTGGGTTGATTTTTTTGGCGCCGGCCTTTGTTTTGGCCGCTGCCGGAGCTTATCGCTTGGCGCGATTCAATATTTCAACAGATCAATCGCACGGTTTTAAAGGAGTACCCATTCCTGCCATAGGAATACTGGTAGCATCATTCCCTCTTATTTTTTGGAATACGAATATCGAAGCTATCAACCCACTGTTCCAAAACAAATGGTTTTGGTATGCGGTGATCCTTGTACTCAGTTATTTAATGGTAAGCACACTGCCACTCTTAGCTTTGAAATTTTCTTCTTTTAGTGTAAAGGCCCTGATGCCTTTCATAATCATTGCTTTAGTAGCTGTTGTGAGTGCGTTGTTAGTAAATTGGTTAGCAGTTCCACTCGCATTCTTGGCATATATTATCGTATCTTTGGCCTTCAAAAATAAGCAAGCATGACATATACGGTTCAAGTGAAAGTAATGCCCTTAAAAGAATTGTTAGACCCTCAAGGGAAGGCAGTGATGGGTGGTTTATCAAATTTAGGTTTGGAAACCATCAAAGACGTGCGTATCGGCAAACACATTACTTTACAAGTTGATGCAGCCGACGAAGCTTCTGCAAAAGAACAAGCTGCTACCGCTGCAAAGAAATTACTCGCCAATCCGGTAATGGAGTATTTCGAAATCAGTGTTTCTGAATAACGTTTCATAAACGCAACTTTTTTGAGTACAGAATCCCCTCATACAGGCGGAACACTCTATATAGTACCAACGCCCATCGGTAA
>DGDD01000052.1 GCA_002385265.1 Chitinophagaceae bacterium UBA3961 | reverse complement strand
TCTAATGAATACCTTCTGAATTTTCTAAACAGCCTTACTTCCCCACCAAAATCAACACCTTCTGATACTTGGTTAAAGCCGGACTGCCATTGTCTTTCACTTCTAATACCAATTCTAAAATTTCTCCTTCTTTAGCTGTAGCAGGTACAGTTATCTTAATTGATAAAGAGTTAGGATCACTGATGCTTAATTGTGTTTGATTGGTAAACGACCTCAATTGCCACCATTTAAATGAAACCTTGTCATTATCAGGGTCAGTGATTGTTGCTTTAATATTCCAACTGGTTCCGGGCTTCATCACCACTTTGTATAATTTATCAAGCTTGATAATTGGATGATGATTTGCCTTTTTAAAATCATCGCTTACCGACCAACGCATGCGTGCCGCAAAATCATTTTGCGCAGCAGGAAAGAAATTGGGATAGGGAATTCCTTCATTCGCTTTTTTCGCCCTTTCCGCAGCACTGCTAGCCGTAATCAGCATTCCCGAGTTGGCTGCCAAAGTAGCACTGTCGGGCAATTGCATGAAGTTTGGATTTGATTCAGACGCTGTTAACTGACGACCTCCCCATCCTCCATTGCCCCCTCTCCAATAGGCCAGCAATCCGTTATCAAGCAAGTTCATAAAAGTAAACGTATCCCCCTCTCCTAGCCAAGAGCCTTTTTCTTGAACCGGCAACCAAACGATGTATCCCATGGCCCTGAGTTCCTCATTGGTTTTATCAGGAACACCAAAATAATCAAACACATCACCCTTTACCATCTGCTTTCCATCGCCCCAAACTCTGTACAATGAACCAAAGGGTCCTTTAGAAGAAACGTTTTCCTTCATCCAAGAGGTGGTAAGAAAATAAGCATTCTCTTCAGTTGCACTCAACTGTGCCCCATATGCGAAATTTGCTGCATTCTTGAATTCTCTGTATTCTACATCCGGCCAATTCGGTTTAATGTATTTCTCATAGGTTCCGTCTTGATCGCCC
Source organism: Chitinophagaceae bacterium UBA3961 (assembly GCA_002385265.1). Classification (GTDB taxonomy): domain Bacteria; phylum Bacteroidota; class Bacteroidia; order Chitinophagales; family Chitinophagaceae; genus Endoryza; species Endoryza foliicola. The sequence goes on along the minus strand of DGDD01000052.1, from coordinate 29,562 downwards.
GATGGCAATATCACTAACTTTTTACTAACCTTCTTACGAATAGCATCCCAACCGGCCTTAGCCTTAAACTCGTCTTCAATCGATTTTAATGCGCGTGCAATGGTACTTTGCCCACCCCAAGCGGTTACGTATAGTGGTGAAGCATTGTTGTCTAATAACAAGCTCTTGATCCAATTAGACCCTTCACTGTCTTTAGAGATATCGCCATCAAATTCAATATTACCCCATTTGATAACCGACTTCAGATACGATGGTTTTGGGTAATTGGAATGATGTTTTATTAAATTCGGGTAAACCTTCTCGTAGGTCTCTACTGCATCGTGAATGAACCGTTCTTTGGGGTCCCAGCGATAACGCTCACAGGGGCAAATTTTCAAACCAAATCTGGTATACTCTCTTCCTTCTACATACCATTTGGTTCCTTTACCGTCGCCTGTCCAATGAAAACCACTGCTGGCATAGATCAATCCTTCTACTTTTACATCTGTGCTGTACAGCAAGAAGCGAATGAGAGAATTGGCGTCATCCAGCTCCGGATCGGCTGTAATCACTACTCTTGGCAAGAGATTATTTTGGGCAACTTGTGCTTTTACGACTGCGGTGAAGAAATACATTAGTGAAAAGAAGAGCAAGAATTTGCCGATAAGCAAGAATTGCTTTTTCATATGCAAGAAAATTGATTGAATAAGTACCTAAATGTAAGCAATAAGTGAGATCATCGAATCAACACAACGGTACCTTTTTGTTGCTTGGCGGGTTGGCCCTCAAATTGGTAGTTCACTACCCATACGTAGCCTCCGATGGACTGATCTTGACGATTGAGCTTACCATCCCAACCTTGATTGATCTCAGTAGATCGAAATACAATGGTACCCCATCGATTGTAGATCAAAAACTCGTATTTAACAATCTTTCCATACACGGTAGGTTTGATAAGATCGTTTTTCCCATCTCTATTTGGAGTGAAAGCCGATGGAACGAATATTCCTACCAAGCAATCGGTCTTCACCGTTACAGCTATTGAGTCAGTTCCAATACAGCCGTATTGATCGCTCACTTTCAACCAATAATTGCCGGTTTTATTGATGAGCAAGGAAGAACTGTTGGTTCCATCGTTCCACAAATAAGTACTGAATGGAGAAGTTGGCTTTATAGTAAGTTTTTCATACACACAAATAGCAGTATCAGCCGGAAGAAAAGCAGCTGGATTGGTTTGGATAAAATTGATACGCGTAGTATCCGTTCCCTTGCAGCCATTGTTGTCAGTTACTTGAACCGCATAAACTCCCAATCCATTGATCGCAATTGTTTGTGAATTCGCTCCGGTATTCCATACATAAGATTGGTATCCGGCACCTGCATCCAATGTTCGTGTAGTGGCTTCGCAGAGAATGGAATTTTTGTCCAAAACCGGTTTTGGCAGTGCGAAAACATTGGTTACTTGTAGCGTATCGTAAGACTTACATCCAAAATTATTCGTCACCATTACTGAATAAGAACCTAGCGACTTTACGATTAAAGAAGCAGCAGCGCTTCCGTTGTTCCATAGATAAGTGTTGAATCCACCGCCGGGAGTAATAAGAGCGCTATCGCCCGAACAGAAGCTTTTGTCGGGGCCAAGATTAATTGGAGTCGATTGATTTACTTTTATTCGAACTGTATCGTAAGCAAAACAGCCCGGCGTTTTTTCTGCGATTGCTGTATAAACAGTATCAACCAATGGATTCACCACAACCTTTTGAGAACTTGTAGCGTCGATTCTATACGAAGGACTCCAAGAATAATTTAAAAACCCGGATGTAGCATTTAATTCAACGGTATCGCTGGCGCAAATAACCCGATCGGGGCCGATAGAAAAAGGAATGGGTGGTGCATCCGATACAGTAATGGTATCTCGAAATTCATTGTCACAAGAGTCTTTAACCATCAACCAATATTGTCCGGGTTGATTGATCGTGATTACTGAATCTATTGCTCCATTACTCCATAAATAAGAGGAATACCGAAATCCGGCTCTCAATTTCATGGTATTCCCTTTACACAAAACAGTGTCCGTTCCGATGTTCAGTGGCGGTGTTTTTGAATCAGCAATGATCACTATTGAGTCTTCCAACGGAGAACAAGCCAGCACTGTACTTGCATAAATAACATGGCGCCCCATTGAAGTAAATCTAACCCTAATCAAAGAATCAGACTGACTCACCACCTGAATGTTTGGAGAGTTTTTCCAAAGAATGGCTTGTCCGCATCCTTTGTTTTTATGCGTTCTATACGTGTAGGTTACATTCAAATTACATATGGATCTTTGCCCTGTGAGCTTCAGGAAACTACAAGAGTCAATAAAACTTGGACAAGTAAACCTCATCGTTGGGTTGTAGTTTGCAAAAGGAGTTTGTGGTGCTTCTGCAACAGAGTTTCCGGCTTGATCGGTAGTCCATTGCAATGCGGTACTTGTTGTAGTAGTAGCAATCAACTGTGCGTCCTTTTCATACAAACCACAAGAATAGATAGAGCTGTTGCCTAAAGTGTCTACCGGGTAAACGGAAAACCCCGTACTAAAATAATTGGACAGTAATGCCGCCGATAGTTCTCTACCACCGATGAATACGCCATCTTTAACCGTTGGTGCATTGAAATAATAACGTGGTTGGCCAACACCTCCCGTTGCTCTTCCCCAAACCAGATCAAGATTGTTATTAAGACGAACCAAAATAGATCTAGTACCATCGCCTTGAAGATTCAATGCATTCGCCCCGAACGTTGAGAGATAAAAACTATTGCCGGATTTCGCAATGCGAATGGTTCCTGCTTGATATGGCCCAAATTGAGGATCAGGAGTGTAGTTTTCAGCAATGAGAGCAGACTTTACAGGATTGCCATCAAAGTCAATTTTTAAGTAGCCGGCGATAGTTGCCAACAGAGGATTACCGGTGGGCGAAACGCAAGCCAACACTAATCCATCTGTTGTAGGCACCATATCTTGCAAACTTGGGATCTTTCCATCCATTAAGTATTGCTTGTGCCAAACAGAAGCACCATCGTTCAAATTCAATTTAAATACCGACGCAGTAGAATTTAATAAGTTATTGTAACCAACAGTACCTGTTACATATACGAATCCATCTTTGATCACCATGGTTTTAAGCCAATTTGACCACACTTGATTATAGTCTAGCGAGCGTTGCCATAAAATTTGACCTGTTGCAGAAAAGCGCGTAACGCTGAAGCCAATTACATTATTAGGTGTTGACAACACAACGGCCCCATCGTCGGGTGTTGTTTGCAAAGCAAAAAAACGATCATATTGACCGGTTGAGTTGCGTAAAGCTCTCGTCCAAAGCAGGTTTCCTGAAGCATCAAGTTTAGAGAAAAATTGAGGAAATGAACTTTCGCCGTGAAATAGGAATATTGAACCTGCAGAAGATTCTTTCACGTTTGTAATATCACTGAGGTCATTGGCGCTCAATTCTAACTTCCTGCTCCATTTAATGCAGCCATCAGCTTTTGCACGAATCAAAATACCCATTTGAGCCTCTTGATACGAGTACACACCGGTTCTGTTTCCATAGATAAATAAATCGCCATTAGCAGCAGCAGTTAATCCTCTCATGTCGTATTCTCTTCCGTCTTGTGCATAATAGCGTTTTGCAAAATCTACATCAGCAGGAAAACTTCCGGAATAGAAATAGTGAACCGTTGTGGTATCAGTGCAATTGCCATTATAGGCAACCAGTTGAACAATGGTTAAACCCGTATTTACCGAAACCCCGGCCGGACTATTTAGTACAAAAGGAAAACCATTCACTATAAATTTAAAATCGGTAGCATTGATACTCGCATTGTCAAGCGTAATATAAGCAGGAGCAGAAAAAACGGAATCGCCTTCAATACTCATTTTTGCAACAACACCGCAAGGGTTTGTTTGCTGAGCGAACAAATTAAAAGGCATCAGCCCTATAGCCATGAATAGCAATAAAAAGAGAATTTTGAATCTCATGGAAAATGCGAGCAATTTTTGTATCAATAGGTGCGCTTCAAGATACCATCAAAAAACGGATTTGGTTGAAAATGCCCAAGTTTCAAACACATTAAAATTAATAGACAATTAAAAACTGAAATAAGTTGCTGGGATTTTAACTAAATTGAAGAAAACAACCTGATTTACATGAGAATCGCACTGCTCTTAGTTTTGGGCTTTCCACTTTTCCTGAACGCTCAAACCCCCAAAGACCATCATGCCGGCTCATTTGCCGACAGCAATCGTCTAAAAAAGATCGAAAAAACATTCCCGATTATTGAAAAACTCTATAAAGACTTTGCAGAGAAAAATCATTACCCGGGCTATGCTTTTGGAATTGTAGTAGATGGTAAGTTGGTATTTAAAGGAGCAGGCGGCTATGCTAACTTAGAAGAAAAAATTCCAGCCACAACAAAATCATTGTTTCGTATTGCATCGATGTCGAAGAGTTTTACGGCACTCGCCATTTTGCATCTACGCGATCAAGGGAAGTTGCGACTTGATGATCCGGTTGAAAAATACATACCGGCTATGAAAGGTCAAGGGCTTACAAAAGACGCACCATTGATCACCATTCGCCATTTGATGAGTCATAGCGCAGGATTTCCGGAGGACAATCCTTGGGGCGACCGTCAATTGCAAGACACAGAGAAAGAACTGTTGGACCTTATTGCGAAAGGACTGAGCTTTTCAAATACTCCTGGCGTTGCTTACGAGTACAGCAACCTCGGATTTGCGATGTTGGGCTATATTATTCATAAAGCTTCGGGTATGTATTACAGTGACTATGTAAAAAAATACTTACTCGCACCATTGAATATGAAGCAAACAACTTACGAGTACAGCGAAGTACCGAAAGAAGTGTTTGCTGTAGGCTATCGGTATATTTATGAGAAATGGAGAAAAGAAGTGCCACTTCACGATGGCATTTATGGATCAATGGGCGGCATGATCACCTCGATAGAAGAATTTGCCAACTATGTGGCCATGCACGAAGCCGCTTGGCCCGAGCGAAATGATGCCGAAGCCTTTCCGGTGAAAAGAAGTACGATTCGAGAAATGCACGATCCATCGCGTTTCATTGGATTGAACACTGCAAGCCGCCTACCAAATGGAAAAACGCTGATAGCCACTACCAGCTATACATATGGATTGAACTGGCTTCGTGACGCAAGAGGGATGGTGGTAATTGGCCACAGTGGCGGATTGCCGGGATACGGTAGTAATTGGCGCTTTCTTCCTGAATATGGCATTGGCGTAATATTCTTTGGAAACATTACCTATGCCCCTTGCTCTGCAATGAATCTGCAAATTGTTGATACATTGATAACGATGGCCGACTTGAAACCAAGATTGGTTGGTGTGTCTCCTATGCTTGCAAAAAGACAAAAAGAGTTGATCGCTGTTATTCCAACTTGGAATTCAAAGCCTCCTATTTTTGCTGAGAACTTTTTCGACGACTATCCTATCGACATCTTAAAAGATCAATCGAAAAAAGTATTTGATGAAATTGGAAGTATTGTGAGCGTAGGAGAAATGGTTGCTGAAAATCAACTGCGAGGCTATTGCATTATTCACGGTTCGAAAAAAAATGCGAGAATGTATTTCACATTATCGCCGGAGAATCCGGCGTTGGTGCAGGAGTATCATTTGGATGTGATAGACTAATTTGAAGATTGGTTGATTAGCTAATTAGTTTAAAAGGGGTGCCTCGGCACCCCTTTTTACAAATTCACAAATTTTCAAATAAACTAATTATCTCAGTTTCATTGCTTCGGGATCCCACTTAATGATCTTTTTATTAAAATAGCTTTCATTACAAGCTAGAGCCGGAGCGGCGGCACGGAAACCGAAGGTAGCATCTTCAACCACAGGTTTTCCGGTTCTAATAGCATCGAAGAAATTGGTAAAGTGATCGAGGTGTTCACTATAGCCGGGTGGTGCTTTAAAAATCACATCTTCTTTTACTTTCTTTTTACGTTGCTCGGTCGTCCATTTTTCATTGTATTCCTTTTGCATTTCGGCTTGCATGCTTTTCGAGAACGTAAATAAAGAGTCGTAGCCGCCAAAACCCGGAGCTTCGGGCATGATGCTGTGTTTCACAGTAATATCGTTACCACGAACATCCATGGTACCTTCAGAACCGACCAAACGAATGATCTCCTGCCCACCTGTTCCACTGATAAAATTTACTTGTAAGGTCAATTGAAAGGCCGGGTGATTGCCATTTGCGCCGTATTGCATCACTCCCGACATTACATCGGGCATGTTTCTGCCATCGAGCCAGTGACTGAACTGACCTGTACTGTAAATTGTTTCCGGGCCTTTTGAATTGGTGATTAAATGGGTTCCACTAAGTAAATGAATGAACAAATCACCTGCCACACCGGTTCCTACCTCTTTGAAAGCACGCCACCAGAAGAACTTCTTAGAATCGTACTCCATTTTTTGAGTGATCTCAATGAAGCGCTCCCAATCGGTTGTTTCTGCACTGGCATCTTTGGGAATGGTGTACTCCCAAGCGCCTATTGAACTTTGACGATCGTAAACAGCATTTACCATGTTAAGCTTTCCAATTTCACCTGCTGCCAATAGTTCTTTTGCTTTTGCCAATCCAATGCTACTCACCCGTTGGCTTCCTACTTGCAATACTTTGCCGTACTTCTTTTGTGCTGCAATTACATCGTAGCCTTCTTTGATCTTATAGATCATGGGTTTCTCCAGATACACATGTTTTCCTTTTGCCATGGCATCGATAGCCATTTTGGCGTGCCATACATCGTGCGTGGCTATGAGAACCGCATCGATATCGGGTCTATCGAGTAAATCTTTGTAATTTCTAGTAGTGTACAAATCGGCCCCATAGGTTTCTTTGGCGTTTTCAATTCTTCCTGTATAGAGATCGCAAATACCTGCCAATTCTACGCCCGGAACTTTTAAAGCTGTTCCCAAATCAAAATGTCCTTGCACACCGTAGCCAATTACACCCAATCGAATTTTATCACCGGTTGAAATTTTCTTTTCGTATCGAATCATTCTCTCTTCTGCCTTTTCTTTTGCGGCAAAAGAGGCCAAAGGAGATGCGGCAGAGGCAATACTCGCTGCACCAATTTTTTGAAGAAACCTTCTTCTCGAAGATGCATTGTCATTTTTCATATGCAAGTGGTTGTGTTGTGTTTTTATTTTACGATATAGCTAACAAAGGCTATTTTATTACTATCGGGGCTCCAGGAAGGAACATTGATGGTGCCTTGTCCACCAAAGAAAACAGGTGTCAAATCTTTTACTTTTTTCGTGTTCACGTCCATCAACCTGAGCTTCACATTCTTACCAAATAGATGCTGTTGTTTTTCATCAGAAGTATATGCGATGTAAACGATCCATTTATTATCGGGAGAAGGATGAGCAAACCAGTTGGAGTTTTCATCGAAGGTCATTTGTTCCGGGTTAGAGCCATCTGTATTCATTCTCCAAATTTGCATATGGTTAGTTCTATACGAATTAAAATAAATGTATTTACCGTCGTAAGAATAATCGGGACCGTCGTCTAATCCTGTTTCAGTTGTAAGCCTGTGCTCCTGACCTCCATTTATATCAATTGAATAGATATCATAATTGTTATTACGTTCAGCACAATAGGCTAGTGTTTTGCCGTCGCGACTCCAGCCGTGCCAATACGATGGTGTTAATGAAGTGATTGGCTTGGGTGTACCACCTTGCACCGGAAGAATGTAGATGGCAGACTTATAGGGTTTTTTAGCCGTATCGGCTTTGTTGTTGTGACTAATAGCCAACCATTGATGGTCGGGCGAAAGGCCGTGATCATTGTTGCATTCCGTGGCGAAACCGGTTGGAAGTTCTTTCATAAGTCTAGTGTTCAAATCAATGGTGTAAAGCTTGCCGTAAGAATTCACAATCAAGTATCCGTCCTTATGCCAATTAGGAGCTTCAATGTGCTTATTGATGGAGTAAATAGTATCTATTTTCAAAGACACTATATCAATCATTTGCACGACGCTAATGGTGTCTGTCTTTTGTTTTTGAGCGTTGGCTTTGATAGTTAGAATAAGGAAGAGGAGCATAATGCATGCACAAAAATAGGATGCACTGAAACTATCTTTAAGAAGCTTTTTCATATAAGCAGGCAATTTGGTTATGGAATATACTGACTTTTTTCGAACCACGGGTTCCGAATTACATGAACGAAATGCTACATTATTACTTAGCTTTAAAGCACAAAATATAACGATGCAAAAAATTTTCTCTCTAATTGCAGTCCTTAGCCTAGTCTGTTCATGCAATTCAAGTGGTCCAAACATTCTAACAGCCGAAGAACAAAAAGACGGCTGGGAGCTACTATTCGATGGAAAAACTACCAATGGATGGCATTTGTACAATATGGGAAATGCTCCGTCTGTTTGGGAAGTTAAGAATGGTACACTCGTATGCAATCCGAATGGACATAAGCTGGAGGAGCACGGTGATCTTGTGTCTGATAAAGAATTTGAAAACTTTGATCTAAAGTTTGAATGGCAAATTACAGAAGGCGGCAACAGTGGTGTGTTTATCAATGTGCTTGAAAGGCCCGATATCATGAAGGCTTGGGGATCGGGACCGGAATACCAATTGCTCGACAATGCCCATCCCGATTTTCCGAATCCTGCAAAAAGAAGTGGCTGTTTGTTTGGTTTTGGACCGCAGAAAAATCCGGCTGCCAACAAGCCCAAAGGCGAATGGAATGAGAGTGAGATTAAGCAACAAAATGGCAAAGTAGAATTCTATTTGAATGGAGTGCTCACAGTAGAAAAAGATTTTAAATCATCGGCCTGGCTTGATAGTTTAGCTACCAGTAATTTCAAAACAATGCCTGAATACGGCAAACACACGAAGGGTCGCATCGCTTTGCAAGAATGGAAAGGTGGGGCTTCTTTTAGAAATGTGAAGATTAGGAAATTGTAAGTGGGTGTGATGTGTTGGGGAGTAGGCCTTAGGCTTTAGGCATTTGCTGTTACTTTTTTTTGGAGCTATTTCTTTTTGATACTGTTGTTTTCTTGAACCCTGAACTGAACGATATCGGCCACTAAATCCAATGGCAAGGGTTCTGTTAGAGGAAATTGCACTGAGCCTTTACCTTGCTTATAACCGGCCAATCGTTTTTCAAATTTTTTATGTCCTGTGGGAGTTGCATAGAACCCAATATGATGTTCATAGCCTGCAAAGTAAACAAGTGGTTTTTTGTTTAATTTATAAGCAGGCATACCATAGGCGATCATTTCTTCCGCTTCAGGCGCATTTGCCTTGATGGTTTTACGAAGCTTCTTTAGTTCCGTCTGAATCTTTTTTGGGAATGATTCGATGTATTCATCAACTGTTGCAAATACACTCTTCATATTACATATGGTTTTTTCAAATTTAGAAAATTAGAGTAAATAAAGAATGGGGCGATGCGACAATTCGGGGTTGTTTTGCGACAAGTTTCTCAATTTTTAGTACCTTCCCAGCAGACAAAAAATCGTATGCTAAAATCTAATCGAAGAAAATTTCTTGCAAGCGCATTTTTCTTAGGTATTGCTGGTAAAATTTTCGGACAAGACAAACAAAAACCTAAAGCAGACAAAACCATGATTGTTCACCATGTATTTTTCTGGCTAAAGAATGCCGGAAACGAAGCCGATAGAGCCAAATTATTAGAAGGATTGCGCACACTGGCAGCTGTTAAACATGTAAGCAAACTTCAAGTGGGCATTCCAGCCTCTACTGAAAAAAGAGAAGTTGTAGACAATAGCTATGATGTGAGTGAATTGATGTACTTTGAAAGTTTAGAGGCGCAAGCTGCGTACCAGAAAGACCCAATTCATTTGAAATTCGTAGAAAACTACAGCCACTTGTGGGCGAAAGTAGTGGTATACGATATGAACGTGCTTTCATAACTTACTTCATTGTAAGCTACTATACTGAATCCGGCCTTGCGCCGGATTTTTTAATGCGTTTCAGGAACTAACTTGCAGTACAATTTACTTTTATGGAATTAGGTATCATGAGCTTTGCAGATGTGGAACCCGATAGCTCCTCTTCTGCAAAAACACAAGCACGTATCAAAAACTTGATGGAAGAAGTTAAACTCGCCGATGAGTTGGGGCTCGATGTTTTTGGAATTGGAGAACATCACAGGGCCGACTATGCTGTTTCTTCACCTACTACCATACTTGCTGCGGCTGCCATGATCACAAAAAACATCAAACTTACCAGCGCCGTAACGGTATTAAGTTCAGAAGACCCGGTTCGCGTTTACCAACAGTTTGCGACTGTGGATCATCTATCAGAAGGAAGAGCAGAAATGATGGTTGGAAGAGGTTCTTTTATTGAGTCTTTTCCACTATTTGGGTATGACCTGAATGATTATGAGGACTTGTTCGTTGAAAAAATAGACTTGTTACTAAAGATCAATAAAAGCGAAAAAGTTAGTTGGAAGGGAAGGCTACGACCTTCTATCAACAACTTAGGAGTTTATCCTAGAGCAGCACAAACCGAATTGCCGATTTGGTTAGCAGCCGGAGGTACGCCTGCTTCTGCCATTCGAGCGGCACAATTGAAATTGCCTTTAATGTTGGCTATTATTGGAGGCATGCCTGAGCAATTTGTACGTTTCATTAATTTATACAAAGAAGCTTGGAAACAAGTGGGACATGACCCTGCTGCTCTTAAATTAGGCGTAAACAACCACGTTTTTATTGGCGAAGAATCGCAAAAAGCTGCGAATGATTTCTATCCGCACTATGCACAAATGATGTATAGAGTAGGAAAAGAAAGAGGTTGGCAGCCATTGAGCAGAGAGCAATATGATTATTTACGCCAACCGAATGGAGCTTTGATGGTGGGTAGTCCTCAACAAATTATTGATAAAATTTTATTGGAGCACGAACTGTTCGGCAACACGCGCTTTATGGCACAAGCCAGCGTTGGATTTGTTCCACATGAGAAAGTGATGAAGTCGATTGAACTGTTTGGAACGAAAGTGGCACCGGTTGTGAAGAAGGCGGTGAGCGGAGTGGAGCTTGGGCGTTAGGCTTTAGGTTTTGAATTTGGGTTTTAGGTTTCAGGTTCTATGTTGTTCGTATCATCTAGTACAAAATTCGTTTTAAAGTAAGCGGATCTTCCAATTGCTGATTCAAGAATTGAAGTCGCCTGTTTAAAATCAGTTTTTCGATTCAAGCGAAGCAGTAATTTTGAGCAACCAAACCCAAAAGTTGCATGAAAAAGTATTATATAATCATCGGCGTGATAGTAATCATACAGTTGATTCCCATGACTAAAAACCAAAACGGACCTGAAACTGCTTCCATTGATAAGAAGTATAAAGTACCTGAAGAAGTGGCTGTCATTCTAAAAGATGCCTGCTACGACTGTCATTCGAACAACACTGAATACCCTTGGTATACAAAAATTCAGCCGGTAGGCTTTTGGCTCAACCATCACGTAAATGAAGGAAAAGAGCATTTGAATTTTTCAGAATTTCTCAGTTATCCGGCAAAAAGACAATCAAAAAAGTTGGAAGAAGTAGTTGAGACAATTGAGGAGGGCGAAATGCCGCTTGCATCGTATACTTATTTTGGATTGCACAAAAACGCAAAACTTTCAGAAGCCCAAAAGCAGGTGTTGATCAATTGGGCAAAATCGGTGAAATCAGAAATCGTAATCCCCTAATTACAAATTACCTTTCTTCAATTCGCTTACGGCGTGGTTAACAGCTCGCGCTGTTAATGCCATGAAGGTGAGAGACGGATTCTGTGTACTGGTAGAAACCATGGAAGCGCCATCTGTTACAAATACATTTTTGCAATGATGCAAGGCGTTCCATTTATTAAGTAAGGAAGTTTTTGGATTATTGCCCATTCTGATCCCACCCATTTCATGAATATCCAATCCGGGTGCTTGTTTGGTATCTATTTGTTGAATATTTGTACAACCTGCAGCATCTAACATTTCTGAAGCGGAATTAAGAAAATCTTTCAGCAGTCGTTCATCATTATCATCGTATCCAACAGAAGTAACAAGCTGCGGTATACCCCATCTGTCTTTTTGATCGGTACTCAATCGTACATGATTGCTTTCTTTCGGAATGGTTTCGCCTTGCATCGACATGGTCACATTCCATGGACCGGGTTCGGTAATTGATTCTTTAAATGACTCACCAATTCCTTCGCCTGATCCTTTTTGCCTATTGGCCTCATAAAAGCTCATATAACCTCTTTGAAAATCCATTTCTTGTTTCTTCACATTTCTAAAATTGGGCATCATGGGTTGCGTAGGTCTTCTACCATAATGATATCGATCCATTGGTCCGTCGTAAGAAGCCGTTACCGTACCTCGATAATTGTGAAAGGCAATAAATTTTCCAAGGAGTCCATTATCGTTACCCAAACCATTAGGAAAACGATGTGAGATAGAATTCAACAAGATCAAATTTGAATTCAAGCAAGCCGCATTCACAAATATCACTTTTGCGTAAAACTCTTGTTCCTGCATGGTTTCCGCATCAATAATTCGAACCCCTTTCGCCTTTCCTAAATGCTCATCGTATAAAATAGAATGCACCACCGAATGTGGACGAATGGTAAGGTTTCCTGTTTTCATTGCCCATGGAAGCGTTGCTGAATTGGAACTAAAGTATCCACCAAATGGGCAACCTCGCTCGCACATGTTTCTAGCTTGACATTGGCCTCTCCCTTGTTGCAAATGAATGGGTTGAGGATCGGTTAGATGTGCGCATCTTCCCTGTACTACATGTCGATCAGCATAAGCCGCCATTATTTTACCTGCGATGTCTTTTTCAACACAAGTCATTTCAAAAGGGCGAATGAATTCTCCATCGGGCAAGGTTTCCAATCCATCTTTGTTTCCACTGATTCCAACAAAACGTTCCACATGCGAATACCAAGGAGCAAGATCATTGTAGCGGATTGGCCAATCAACGGCGTAGCCATCACGTGCAGGGCCTTCAAAATCGTAGTGACTCCAGCGCTGTGTTTGGCGGTACCAAAGCAAGCTCTTGCCTCCTACTTGATAGCCCCTGATCCAGTCAAAAGGCTTTTCTTGAACGTAAGGATGTTCTTTGTCTTTTACGAAGAAATGTTGAGTGGCTTCATCGAATGCATAGCACCTAGAAACAACGGGGTTTTGACTCGTAATATCATGCGTCATTTTTAGATGATGCTTGAAATCCCAAGGATTTCTCATGGCAGTGGGATAGTCGTTCAAGTGTTCCACCATTCTACCACGTTCCAGTACCAGCGTTTTTATTCCTGCCTCACAGAGTTCTTTGGCAGCCCAACCGCCGCTAATACCTGAGCCAATCACAATGGCATCGTAACTGTTTTTAGAGGTAGCACGGTTGTTGATGGCGGGAGAGCTGTTGTTCTGTGGCATAATGGCATCGTTGTAACTTGAAGTTACTGAATAGAACAGGAAGAAGTAAACAAGCAGCCTCTTCAAGAAAAATTTATTTCTTAGATTGTGGTACATTCCACTTCCATATGAACAGAAAACAGTTTCTTCAGTTAACAGGTGGAGCCCTCGGTGCTGCCGCCATTCCTCAATCACTGCAAGCGTTTGATGCTACAGCCAAGGGCAAATTGTCGATTCAACTTTACACCATTCGCGATGCCATAAAAGCGGATTTAGAAGGAAGCCTGAATAAACTTGCGTCTCTCGGTTTTAAGTATGTTGAAACGGCCTTCTGGCCTGAAAACATCACGCTCAAAAGAGCAGCGGATGCAATCAAAGCCGCCGGCTTGAAAGTATCTTCTTGTCATGTAGAATTACCTTTCGACACCAATCAAAAAGTGTTTGTAGAAACAGCTGCTGCTTTTGAATGCAATAGATTGATATGGCATGGGTGGCCGGAAGACAAGCGCTATAGTAGCCTCGCCGGAACTCGTGAATTGATATCGATGTATAATAAGAGTGCTGTATTTGCAAAAGGCTTGGGGCTCGAATTTGGATTACACAATCATTGGTGGGAATTTAGAAACAAAGTGGAAGGCAAACCCGTGTTTGAATATCTATTGAAAGAAACAGACCCTTCGATCTTTTTTGAAATAGACACCTATTGGGTTAAGGTAGCAGGTTATACTCCATCAGATATTATTACAAAGTTTGGTAAGAGAGCTCGGTATTTACATGTAAAAGACGGACCTGCTGAATGGAATGAAAAATTGGTGTCGGATAATCCCGATCCAATGACTGCAGTTGGTAAAGGCACACAAAATATTCCGGGAATCATCAATGCAGCCAAACACGCCGATTATTTTGTTGTTGAAATGGATAAAGTGGAAGGAGATGTGTTTGAGAAGATAAAAGAGAGTGTGGAGTATTTAAAGAAGTTGGGAGTGAGATGAGTGATGAGTTTTATGTTGTGGGTTTTTAGTTTGAGGCATTAGGAAAGAAATTTTTTTAAAACGATTCTGCCTAAACTGAAACTTTGCCTTGTATTCCACAATTATATGAAGCGAACCCACATCCACACTACCCTATTTCAGTCTATTTTTGTTCAAAATGAAGAAGAAGTTTGCTATGCATTCTCTCTGAGTAATTTCTCCTTCTTCTATCATCTTTCCGATTCTCTAGCAGCGAAGCTGCGCAAAACTCAAGAACTTACAACTTGACCAAAGGGTTCTTTGTTTGAACTTGGACTTCTAGCATATTGTACATATATTTGTACATAAATATGTACAAATATGTTAACAACTACATTGTCTGACTTTAGAAAAGATTTAAAAGCATATATCGATAAAGTAACACAAGAGAATGAAACGCTGGTAATTAATAGAGGTAAAGACGTTGGCATTGTTATCATTTCTGTAGAAGAATATAATTCTCTATGTGCAACCCAACACGAATTATCGTCAAAGAAAAACGAGAAGCGTTTGGACGATGCTATTGCTCAACTGAAAAGGGGCAAAAAAATGGTTAAAAAAACACGTTAGTATGAAGCTGGTATTTGTGGAACAATCGTGGGAAGACTATACATACTGGCAAAAAGAAGACAAAGTAATACTAAAACGAATCAACTTACTCATAAAAGATATTCAAAGAAACCCATTCGACGGAATAGGCAAACCGGAACCTCTGAAATACAAGTAAAGCGGATTTTGGTCGAGACGTATAACGGATGAGCATCGCCTTATTTACAGGATTGAAGGCGATGAAATCCAAATTGTGAAGTGCAGATTTCACTACGACTAATAAAGAAAGAGCCGGTATTTATTGCACCGGCTCTTTCTTTATCGTTTGTTCTAATTACTTCTTACCATACTTCACTGTTCTTGCATCACTGATCACTCCCTTCCAATTCAGACCAAATCCGAAATTGTATTTATTTCCGGCTTCGTCTTTGTAAGGAATCATATCATGAGGAACGTCTTCTTTTTGTTCCTCTACGGTTTTCATATTAGCCGGCATTTGAACAGGCAATAAACCGGAAGGTTCTACCATACCACTGATAATTTCCATCAACGCATTGTCTTGTACACCAAAAGAAACCAAAATTGCATCTACCGATTTCTCGAATTCGGCAACAATGGTTGGATTGCTCATCCCTAGAGAAACAATAACAGGCTTTCCATTCATTGCTTTTCTGGTATCTAAAATTGATTTCAGATCGGTACTATTAGATGTTGTAACCGTTTTGCCTTTGTAAGAACGATTGTCGATACCGGGTTCTACAGGATCCCCCGCTGCAATGCTTTTTTCTCTTGCATAGGTGGCCGTATAAGGTTCGTACTGCAAACTGATGGGGACATATCCATTGCCTCCCTTTGTTACATCTTCACGATCG
Source organism: Chitinophagaceae bacterium UBA3961 (assembly GCA_002385265.1). GTDB lineage: Bacteria > Bacteroidota > Bacteroidia > Chitinophagales > Chitinophagaceae > Endoryza > Endoryza foliicola. The sequence continues at coordinate 13,708 of DGDD01000052.1, read as the reverse complement.
TATCCGGTTCCGGAATTAGGTGATTTGATGAATACAATGGCGAAATCTGCTTTTGTAGGATCATCTGTTACATTGTAGAATTTCTTTACAACATCAAGATTTACGGGATCTTCAATTCTTTCAGGCGACACACGACCAAACCAATCTCTACCCGCAGGAATCACTCTTTTGGGAATGTAAACAGACTTCATTTTAGCAACCGGCAATACCTTTGCTTTATTTTTGATCATCACCACACTTTTCAATTGCGCTTCGTAACCGGCCTTCATGAATTCAGCTTTACCCACTGTAGCAGCAGATTGTTGAGGATCTAAGTAAGGATTCTCAAATAAACCGGTTCTGAAAATATTCATTAACAAACGAACAGCTGATTCTTCAAAACGCTTCCTCATAAACGCTTCTCCATGATCTTTCACTCCCATTTGATACGCTTCAATTACCGGGCCTGCAGCATTGTTTCCACCAAACTGATCCACTCCGGCCATCAACACTTTATAGTGGCGTTGTGCAACCGTCAGCGTTTCAACTCCCCATGACTTACCCATGAAAACATCAGGTGTTTTTCCTTCGTCGGCAGTGATCATCCAATCGGTACAAACCACACCATTATACTTATACTTCTTGCGAAGCAAATCGGTGATTATGTATTTGCTAAAGCCATTACCTACATTTTCTTTATTAACCGTATCCTGATTGAATGAAATGGTATAATAAGGCATTACGGCTGCAGCAGATTTTGTTTTTCCATTCAACTTAAACGCACCGTTTAAGAAAGGAGCCATTTGTTGTTGAAAGTTCTTTCCGGGGTACACTGCAAATTTTCCATAAGAGAAGTGACCATCACGGCCCCCTTCTTCCGGACCACCACTGGGCCAGTGTTTCACCATTGCATTCACACTACCAAAACCCCATCCATCCTTAATCTCATCTTTACCATATGAAGTTTGAAATCCATCTACATAGGCACGAGCCATATCAGCGGCTAATTTTGGATCTTCTCCAAAAGTTCCTACCAAACGGTTCCAACGTGGTTCCGTGCTCAAATCAATTTGAGGAGAGAGCGCGGTTGCAATACCGAGTGCGCGGTATTCTTTAGAAGCGATGTTTCCAAATTTCTGAACGATGGCGGGATCAAAGGTTGCAGCCAATCCTAATTCTTCAGGCCACATGGAGATTTTTCCACCGGCTCCTAAATTAAATTCTGCGGTGGCCACTACTCCGTGACGAGGATCTGAACTCGTATTCACCGGAATACCCATACCCAGTGCTTCTACAAAAGCTTGCGCCTTGTTGTTCCATTCAGCGGCAACGGTAGCCGATTGAACAGACGTAATTAAGACGTGACGGAGATTGTCTTTTTTCAAAAACTCCAATTGATTGTCGGACAAATCGGAGGGTGCTGCGCCACTTTCCGGGAAAGGCTTTCCTTTATAGGTAGACGAACGCATAGGCCCCATTGGTGCCGAGGGAATGGATTGGTGGGCGCTGTAAAGCATCAAGCCTGCAATTTGCTCCACCGTCATTTTTGAAGCCAAGTCTTTGGCCCGAACTTCGGCAGGGAGGCGCCAGTCTTCATATTTGTCGAGTTGTCCGTTTCTATTTAAATCCTTAAACGCCAAGCCGTTCACCGTAATGATCTTCACTCCGGAAGCAGGCGAATAACCAAGGGTTTGACCAGATTTATTGGTAATGAGGTTGAAGTCGCCTTTCGAAGTTTCTGTCCAGCTTTGAGCAAAAACAATGGAAGGCAAGAGGGCGAAGCCAATACAGCTTGCTAGCAATTTCATCGTTAAATGGTTTTAATTCTTGTTGGAAGTGAAATACTCTACAAGTTAACAAGAATAGAAATTGCATGAAAAAAATGAGACGAAACCTGAAAATGTTGAGACGCTCACCAATTTGAGGCCAACTTACAAACCGCTCATGCGTTCTACGTGTTCAGGGTATCGTTCGCCTATTACTTGAACGGCCTCAGCAGCAAGTGTTATGCGCTTAACCTCATTTTCATTTAATTGAAGTTGCAAACTGCTCATGTTTTCTTCCAATCGGTGAATTTTAGTAGTACCGGGTATCGGAACGATCCAAGGTTTTTGAGCCAATAGCCATGCAAGTGAAATTTGGGCCGGGGTAGCGCTATTGTTTTGGGCAATTTCTTGCAACACCTCAATTAATTGTTGATTTTTTTTAATAGCCTCTTCCTGGAAACGTGGTAACGTAGAACGAAAATCAGATGCATCAAATTTCGTGTCTGCTTTCATGGCTCCGGTCAAGAAGCCCTTTCCTAAAGGACTATAAGGCACCAATCCAATGCCCAATTCTTCTAGCAAGGGGATGATTTCTTTTTCCGGTTTCCGATACCAAAGAGAATACTCACTCTGTAAAGCTGAAACCGGATGTACCGCGTGAGCGCGCTTTATAGTATTAGCTCCAGCTTCCGACAAACCAAAATATTTCACCTTTCCTTCTTTTACTAAGTCGGCAACAGCTCCGGCAACCTCTTCAATGGGAATATTGGGATCTACTCTATGCTGATAGAATAGGTCGATGGCCTCAATTTTTAGTCTCTTCAAAGAAGCTTCTGCAACAGCTTTAATATTTTTGGGAGAACTATCTAATCCTAAGTAACCGGCACTGCCATCAGGTTTCAGCTTGAAACCGAATTTTGTTGCAATTGCCACTTTACCTTTAAAAGGGACCAAGGCTTCTCCTACTAGTTCTTCATTAATATAAGGACCGTATACTTCAGCGGTATCAAAAAAATCAACTCCCAATTCAACTGCACGATGAAGCAAGGGCGTCATTTCTTCTTTACTCTTCACTTCACCATAACTGAAACTCATACCCATGCAGCCCAGTCCAATGGGATTCACCATCAAACCACTGTTTCCAAGTTTTCTCTTTTGAAAGTTCATAACCATTTTTTTAAATTATACGAAGTGCAAACCTATCTTATTCCATAATTCTTAAAAAACAATGCTCAATGCATTTTTTACGAAAATCAAACATTTCGAAACTTTAATGGACTTGTGTTTACTTGTTTTTTAAAGAAGTTATTGAAGTGCGTTACTTCTTTAAAGCCTAATGCGTATGCAATTTCGGAAGAAGACCAAGAACTATGACGTAGTAATATCTTTGCCTCTTGTGTAATGCGATCGGCTATGATTTGAGAGGTTGTTTTTGAAGTGACTTCTTTTAAAGATCGATTCAAATGATTCACATGAACATTTAATTGTTCGGCATAGTCAGAGGGTGTTCTAAGACTCAATGCATGATGGCTATCGTCTATTGGAAATTGGCGTTCGAGCAGCTCCATGAACATAGTTGAAATACGGAGTGATGCATTGATCTCTTTGTTCTCAAAACTCAAACTGGGCTGCATCTTCAACGCATAGTGTATCAATTCGAAAACATGATTTCTCAGAACATCGTATTTGTGAACATAATTGGAGGATAACTCCACATCCATCTTTTGAAACACCGACTCCACATAGTTTCTTTGCTCATCAGAAAGTTCGAATACATGGGGACCCGACGGATGATAAATTTCATATTGTGTAAGCTTCCCAAATTGGTGAAAGAATTGATCATTGAAAATGCCGAAGTAACCGGTTCTAATAGAATCAATACTTTCCCATTTATAAGGTATTCTAGGATTCGAGAAAGCCAATGCTTGTTTCTCAATCTGAACAACTTTATCGGCATAATGAACCCTGCTTTGCCCAATAACGAGCGTAATTTTATAAAAGTCTCTTCTCTTGTATGGCACCGGCTGAGCGTTTGGACCTACATAAGGATCCAATTTAAACACATTGAAGTGCCCTAACTCCTCACGAATGTTCTCAGGAATCCAGTTGAATTTCCTTTTGTAAAAAGACTCGATACTTTCTATTTGTTCCATACGAAGTGCAAGTTAGCGCTGCTACCACTAACAAGAGCAATAGCATTCAAATCAAAAGTTACGAAAATGAAACAGTTCATTATTTGAATTTTATAACCCTTTACTTGCAAATTGTAAGGCTCGATTGAAAATTTGGGAGATTTTCGCGTGATATTATTTTTTAATACGTTACTAGTTTTTACGAAATTGTAGTCGAATGAAAATCACGCCAAAATCATCTGTTTTGAGAAAATTTGTACTTTCTATATCCCTTTTGGTGATAGGATCGATGCAAACTATGGGGCAATCGAAAGACAGTATTCAAGTGGGTGGAAACATTTTGGTCACGAACAATGGAATGTCGCCCATCCCAACTTTGTCTCTTGGAAAGCCGGCTGCAATTTTCGAACTTGATATCAAACACAAACGATGGGCTTTCGAACCGCAATTTCGCTTTTCTTTGGATGGTAAACCATGGTCGTTTGTGATATGGGGGCGTTACCGTCAAAATATTGGAAAAAAACTTGCTCTTACATTAGGAGCGCATCCTTCCTTTGTATTTAGAAGCAAAGATTTTGTTGTATCCGGTGTAACGAAAAGATACTTAACGAGTGTTCGATTTACAGCCGTAGAATTTGCCCCGATCTATATTGTAAGTCCCCACTTTAATTTTGGCGTATACTATTTGTACTCTCACGGTTGGGATGAAGGCGCTACTAACAACACTCATTTTGCGACCATCAATGCCAATTGGGGTAATGTGAAAATTGCACCCAGCTTGTATTTCAGAGCACAACCACAACTGTACTTTTTGAAATTGGATAAAGCAGAGGGCTACTATGCTACCTCCGCATTTACACTCAGTTCGCCCAAAACAGCTTTTGTGCTTTCTTCTGTGGTGAATAAAAAGATTCAATCAACCATTCCGGGAAAAGATTTTGTTTGGAATGTAGCCCTGATCTATTTCTTTGGGAAGAAATATTTCCGAATTTAAGCAGACGCGGCTGCCGCTTTCTTCTTTACAAAACCAAGAATAATGGAACTAGAAATGATAGAAGCCACTGTCATGATCACTACCATTGGCATGGCCGTACCATCGAAAAATAGGCTCACCAAAGAAGAAGTGAGTGCACCACAAAGCATTTGAAACGCTCCCAATAGAGCGGCCGCGGAGCCCGCATTCTTGCTAAACGGCGCCATGGCTTGACTCACTGCATTGGGGAATGTAAAGCCTTGACAACTCAAAAAGAGTACAAGCGCTATAATAGTTCCTACAAGTCCTAAAATATTGAAATAAGTACCTGCCACTAATAATACTCCAATTACAGTTTGTGTAGGCAATGCTATGCGAAGAATTTGTTGGCTGTTCCTTCTTTTCAAAACAAGTCGGTTCAATTGACTAGAAGTGATCAATCCGGCAGCGATGACTGCAAAGATCCAACCAAAAGACTGTTCACTTACGCCAAATAATTTCATGAATATATATGGGGCGCCCGCCAGATATGTATACACAGCCGATGCAGCAATAGAACTCGTTGCTGCGAACACACGGTATTGTCGTTCCTTCAACACGCTGCCAAAACCATTAAGTATGGGTATTGGCTTTAAGGATATTTCGGGATTCGGACCTTTACTCTCGGGCAAGTACTTGTATACTGCAAATAGGATCAAACCAACGATGCCGGTTAGTACTAAGAAAATAGTATTCCAATTAAAATGAGCTACCACAATGCCACCAACCGTTGGAGCGAGAATGGGTGACACACCTAAAATCAGAATCAACATGGAAAGAATCTTCGGACTCTCTGTAATTGGAAACAAATCACGTACTATGGCGTTGGGAGCTACCATTCCAACACATCCTCCTAGTGCTTGGAAGAAACGAAATACAATCAACATTTCAACTGAAGTTGAAACCGAACACCCTATGGAAGCAAGTAAGTAACCAATTAATCCAATATATAGAATGGGCTTACGACCGTAGCGATCCAGAAGCGGACCCATCAACATTTGTCCTGCACAAATACCGGCAAAATAAGCCGACAATGAATAAGATACCCGATCCATGCTAACGTTCAAGTCTTTGGAAATAGACTCAAAAGCGGGAAGGTACATATCAATAGAGAAAGGAGAAATGGCTGCTAATAATCCTAATACAAATATGATTTGCTTACGTTGGTGAGACTCCATTTATAGTTTACTTCAGTTGATTGAAATGCAAAAGTACGAAATCGGGCGGCGAAACTTCGCACTAACTTAAGGATGCAGCTCGTTTTTTGAGTCCTTGTCTTTTAATGCAACACCTGAAATTCTCTTACGAAGGGATTCCATTCCCAATGAAAAGATCTTCTCTGCGGCGTGTTCAATACTCAATCCTTTCGAATGAATGTTTGAGATACAGTTTCGTTTTTCATCTGTAAAACCGGATTTGGCATTATAAGTTAGATAAGCCCCCAAGCTATTGTATGCCGATAGCCCTGGTCTTTCTCCTATCAATACAATGGTCAATGCTGCTTTTACTTGATCATTTATAGCATCACCAATAGCCACTCTCGCTTCCTTCGCCAAAACAATAGGCGCCACTTTCAAATTTGATTGCTGAAATAGGTTTGAGAGCGCTACTACTAATGCACCTGCCTGTTCATTTACTGCTTGCGGTGATAATCCATCAGCCACCACTATCAATACATCGAATGCCTCTTGCGAGTCAATCCACCATCCTTCTGTTTCCAATGCACGTCCTAGATCAGGTCGCTTCAAATAGGCTGTTCTATTGGATGCCTTAGAATGAACCACAATGGTAGTCAGCGTTGCTTGCTTCAACGAGTCTAGTATTGCAGAAATATTGAAATTGGTAAACAAGGCATCTTTTGCATGTGCGTGCGACAATTTGAAAGAAAGCGTTTCTTGAGTGGGCAATGAAGTTCCGGCTCTACCCAATGCAATTCTGGCATTGGTGTATTTCTTTAAATACTCCCAACTGTCTTTCGACAATGCACTGTTTAATGGCAATTCTTCACTCATATATAAGACAGCAATCGAGATTTAATAGAAGATGAGGGCAACAATAAACCCGATTCATTCACCATGCCTTGCTGTTCCAGCCAATTCATAAATTCCGGTGCAGGCTTCTTTCCTAATACCTTACGCACATAGAGCGCATCGTGATAGGAAGTGCTTTGATAATGCAACATGATATCATCTGAACCGGGAACTCCCATGATAAAATTACAGCCTGCCAACACCAATAAACTCAAGAGATTGTCCATATCGTCTTGATCTGCTTCGGCATGATTGGTATAGCAAATGTCCTGTCCCATGGGAATTCCCAACATCTTTCCACAAAAATGATCTTCTAATCCGGACCGGGTAATTTGCTTTCCATCGTATAAATATTCAGGGCCAATAAAGCCTACAACAGAGTTTACCAGAAAAGGATCGAAATATTTCGCCAAAGCATAGGCACGAGTTTCACAAGTTTGTTGATCCACTCCGTGATGAGCGTTGGCACTTAATGATGAGCCCTGACCTGTTTCAAAATACATCACTTGTTGGGAGCGTTCGTTTCGCTTCAAGGCCAAAGTGGCTTCCCGCGCTTCCTTTAGTAAAGAAATAGAGATACCAAAGCTTTCATTGGTTTGCTGTGTACCTCCAATTGATTGAAACATCAGATCAACCGGCGCCCCTTTCTCTGCCAAGGCCAGCGTTGTGGTAGCATGTGCTAATACACAAGACTGTGTTGGAATATCAAAATGTGTTCGAAGTTCATCTATCAATTGCAGCAATTGCAAAACGCGTTCCGGACTATCAGTTGCAGGATTGATGCCAATTGTAGCATCACCGTTGGCATAGTACAATCCATCAATAATTGAAGCGAGAATCGCTTTGGGATCATCGGTGGGATGGTTCGGTTGCAATCGTGTTGCCAGTGTCCCTTTCAAACCTACCGTAGATCTGAATTTGGTAACGACTTCACATTTCTGTGCCACCAAAATCAAATCTTGGTTTCGCATGATTTTAGAAACCCCGGCAATCATTTCAGGAGTAAAAGCATCACGCATCGAAGCGATAACAGCACCTGAGGTTTCATCGGCCAAAAGCCATTCGCGGAAGGAGCCAACAGTGAAGTGGGCAATGGATTGAAATTTCTCTGCGTGGTGCTGATCAAAAATCAATCGGGTTACTTCATCCGTTTCATAAGGAATCACTGCTTCGTTCATGAAAGATGAGAGTGGTAAATCGGCCAAGGTCATTTGAGCCGCCACTCTTTCTTCATTGGATGTAGCCGCAAGACCCGCCGCTTCGTCGCCGGAACGAAGTGGACTCGCCTTTGCCAAAAGAGTTTTAAGGTCTTTGAACAAATAAGAATGTATGCCTATGGTGTGTTGATAGCTCACGTTGTTTTTCTAACTAAAAAATAGAAGAGAAGGATCAAGCCTAAGATAGAGAAAAACAAGATACCTAGAAACTGATTGTACCAAACCATGGCTACTAAACAGACCAATGATAGCACTAATGCAACAAGTGGCAGTGCAGGATAGAAGGGGGTTTGATAGCCCTTCTCCACACCCGGTATTCTTCTAACCCGAAATAAACTTAACATACTTATAATGTACAAAACGATGGCTCCAAAAGCAGATAAAATAATCACTTTATCGGTAGTGCCTGTGGCCAATGACAATAAGCCAATAATGGCGCCTACAATCAAAGCCCAATGTGGTGTTTGAAAAGTTGAATTTACACACCCTATAAACCGTGGCAATAAACCCGCTCTAGATAATGCAAAGAGCTGCCTCGAATAACCAATCATTAAACCATGAAAGGAAGCAATCAATCCAAACAAACCGATACCGGCAAAAAGCTTTGCCAAAAACGACTGTTCTCCATGTGCCATTGCAATGGCTTTGGGCAGAGGATAATCGATGGAACTCAATTCTCGCCAATCACCTACACCCCCCGACACCAACATCACACCTACTGCCAATAATACAAGCGTGAGAATACCCAGAATATAACCTTTGGGAATAGTTTTGTAAGGATCGATCACCTCTTCGGCTACCATGGCCACTCCTTCTATTCCCAGGTACAACCATACCGCAAAGGGCAATGCTTCGAACACTCCCGGCCAACCAAAGCCTGTGTTATGTGCTTTGAACTTCGCCCATTCAAAATGAGGCGCCAACACGCCGAGGAAGATCAGTAATTCACCGATGGCCAAAATGGTAACTATTAGATTAAGAATTGCCGACTCTTTCATTCCCAAAATATTGACGGCCGTGAAAAGCAGGTAGGCGCCAATGGCAACCGTCATCACTGAAATACCGGGATGAAGAAAATGAACATAGCTGCCTAATGCAAGAGCAATAGCAGGTGGGGCTAGGAGAAATTCTACCAAACTTGCGTATCCCGCAATCCAACCGCCAAGATTTCCAAATGCTTTTTGAGCATAGGCATAAGCTCCACCGGCATGAGGAATTTTTGTGGTAAGCTCGGTATAGCTAAATACAAAGCAGGTATACAAAACCGTTACAATCAGTGTAGCAATGAAAAAGCCCAAGGTACCGGCTACTTTCCATCCGTAGTTCCATCCAAAATATTCTCCGGAAATTACGAGGCCCACGGCAAGCGCCCATACATGGACAGGTTTTAGTACCCGTTTAAGTGAAGTTGTTTTTGATTCCACCGAATTGCGTTGGTTTAAGTGTTAAAACTCGATACAATCGAGCGATCATATCTCAGCAATCGGTGACCCGTAAGATACAAAAAGATACTTAGATAGAAAATGAAGTTCTTGTTTGAAAGAAAGTGTTTTTAAAGAGTCTTCTCAAAACAGACGCTGTTATCTATTTCGGCGTATTGACCAAAATTAGGAATCACCGCATAACCGTTCTTCTTATACAAAGCAATGGCATCAGGTTGCTTTTTCCCGGTTTCGAGAATGCATTTTTTGAATCCAAGTTCGGCCGCCCATATTTCTAACTCCGCCAATACTTGCGATGCAATCCCTTTACCTCGAAGCGAGTCCACTACATACATTCGTTTCACTTCAACTACCTCGCTGTCATATGGACGAAGCGCGCCAATGGCAACCGGTTGGTCATTTTCATAACCAACCAGTACCGTTGAAAGATTTGCTGTTTTATTGAACTGTGCGAAAAATTCGTGTTCATCGCCATCAATGATGGCCAGTTCATGATCCAAGGCTTGCACGAGGGATTGAAAATCGGGATGATCCGAATTGGTTCTTATTATATTCAATTGACTTATTTTTTGGGATTCAATGCTTTCGCTCTGAATTTGTCTTTCAACACTTTCATATAATAGCCACCCACTACACTTCTTGCTTGAAATCCAACCTGCGTGCCGTCTTTCGTTTCATGCCAATCACTCAAAGGCACTCTGGTAGGCGTTTCCATAGCAAATTTATAAACCGGTGCAATCAACGCATTGAACTTAGTTCGGTCTTCGGTTAATGCGGCTGTCCAGAGAATCCAATCACTCTTAGTATAGGTTTTACGACTATCGAGCGGCAATCCAAACGACAATTGTTTGGTTAAATAATAATCGATTTCCTTTTCATAAACTGAATTGGGGAACAATCCGAGTCCTAATACTTTATCCCAAACCATATTGTATTTCTGACTCCAAGTATTTGTTTTGTCAAAAGTTAACCTGTAATGGTCGCCGTCGTTTGCCATTATTGTCCAACGTTTTGCCATGGCCTGCGCGGTGTCTCTGTATTTTTTTGCAGTTTCCTTTTCACCCAACATATCGGCCAGCATTGCGTATCCTCCAATGCCAACGATGGCTTTTAGAGAAAGATTGGTATTGCGAGCGAGGTGACCGGCAAAGTCGTCGGTACATAACTGATTGGCAGGGTCAAATCCATCGGTAACAAGAAAGTTAACCCATTGCGATAAGCTGGCCCAATGCTTCTTTGCATAAGCCGCATTTCCTTGCGCTTTGCAGATGGCCGCGGTCAAAATGATCATATTACCGGACTCCTCAACGGGCATGTCTTCCGGATAAGTTTGTCCATTTGCTAATGGGTAGGTTCCCAAATCATGCGCTGCAAAAGGCTTGCTCCATTTACCACTTTCACTGAAATAGAAGATGCCATTGAGCATACCCGTCATTAACTCAGGATTGTAAGCAATGAACAAAGGAGCAGAAGGATAGGTTACGTCAACGGTATTGATAGACCCATTACTAAAGTTCTCTTTACTTAAAAACAGGATTTCGCCGCTTGAACTTTGAACCAATTTATGAGCGGCAATACTTTGACGGTAGGCCAGAACGCCCAATTCTTTGAATTGCTGTCCACCGGCTTTTTCTAAATCTTGTTCCAGTATTTTGTTGAACTGAGTGCAAGCAGTCAAGACCTTTGAGTACTCTGTTAAGGCGGCATTCATTTCTAGTGCAATGGTGCGATTGCCCTTGCGATTCCACCAAGGACGCAAATTGGTTCCGAAATACTGCACCGAATAAAGATCATCGTATCCTAAAAGAAATAATTGATCTTTTGGAACGGCACTTATTTTTCCAAGATCAACCACGGTATTCATCATAAAACCGGTTCCCGTTTGAGGAGCTGTTTCACCGTAGGTTGCATTTACGAAAGAACTCAAAGCTTTTTGTTCCGAACTGATGTATTGAATGGGTTTCGATTGAACGGATACTCCTGTATAGAAATACCCCCAATCTATTCTCAAATCATCACCTCGCTTTTGTAAAACGGGCTGCTCTACCGTACCCGATTTGATACTGCTAATAGCGCCCATTGATTCAATTGATACATTCACCTGCTGACCTCCGGAATTAGCTGCAATTGCTGCCGCTGCGCCGAGATAAGCTTTTACGCTATGCGGTTTGTTGTCGTTCGATTTAATAGAATAATTGATATACGATACGGGGCGAGCCATCAAATCGAGGTTCTTCACTAATAAGGGAGAAGTGAAGGTAATAGTGGCATCAACAGCTCCGCAGGTAAACTGCACAATAGTTTGGGTAGGATTGATTCGAACCGATTTTTGAATGGCGTTGTGAACATTAGCAGGAACGGAAGAAGGCAATTCAGCAACCATACCGAAATCGAATCCTGCATAACCTCCGGTATTTTCAACATGAAGTGCGAAGAGGTTTTCACCTTTCTTTAAAAGAGCGCGAATCTTGTCGTCAACTTTGATGTACCGGTATTTTGAAATATAGTCGGGCGAGGCATACACTTGTGTACCATTTAAGTACAATTCAGCGCCATCGTCGTGCTTAACTATTATATATAGGTTGGCCTGATTAGGATACGGAATGGAAACCGTTCTTCTAACATAGATATGACGGGTGTTCCACAATGTCCCCTTTCCTTCAACACGATCCAAGAAAGGTGTGGCACCTATTTTCCAACCGGCATCGTTGAATGCGGGTAGCGTCCAATCTGCGCCCGAAGTTTCAAAACTGTATTTTAATTCCAGTGCCTGCTCTTCTTGAGTGGGCACTATTGATTGGTAGTTTGTTTTTTCTGCGCCTAGTACACGGTAAAATTGATCGTCTACTTGGATCAATCCACTTAAGGATTGATCGGCACCCGTCCAATGTTTGGTTACGGAGCCATTCAACTGATCGGTAAACGACCAGATTGAAAAGTAGGGGTCATGTGTGATGAGCGGATAGGCGGGGGCTTTGGATTGGGCGAAAGAATCAGCAATTACACATAGAATGGCAAGGCAGAGCAAGTATTTTCTCATGTTGGTAGAAATTGATAGCTACTAATATAAGTAATCTACCTGTAGTGATCTAAAGAAGATCAATGAACGGCAATTGCTATTAGTGCTCCATAGAGAAATGCAGCGTTATATCAATTTCGTCGCATTCAACCTTTACGCCTGTTTCTTATAATTTAAAATCGCCCATGTATTGAAGAGTACGGCAAAGCCGGCTGTTGCTAGCAAATGCAGTTTTACGTCGGCCCAGCCGCTTCCTTTCAATATTACCATTCGTACTACTTCTATGAAATAAGTTACCGGGTTTAAATGGGCAAATATTTGAGCCCATTGGGGCATACTTTCTACTGATGTAAACAAACCACTTAGCAATAAAAAAATCATCATTAAGAAGAAGGCCAAACTCATCGCTTGTTGCTGTGTAGCGGCATAAGTAGAGATCAATAGCCCCAAACCCAACATTGCCACTAGAAACAAGGCCAAATAAGCATACAACAAAAGAAAACTCCCAGCCGGAACAATTCCATACACAACCCTCGAAACCACCAATAGTCCAAATGAAAACACAAACATCCCTAATACCCAAAATGGAATTAACTTACCTAACACAAAATGCACTTTTGTTATGGGTGTAACATTGATCTGTTCAATAGTTCCAATTTCTTTCTCTCGAACAATGTTCAAAGAACACATGTACAAGGCTAACATGGTCACCAAAACAACCAATATTCCCGGCACCATAAACAGCTTATAATTCAAATGCGGGTTGAACCAGTTAGAGTTCGTGATTTCCAACTGAACGGGCTTTATGGGTTGCGCATCGTATTGCTTTTGCCGAATTTCTTTATTGAATTCTTGAATGATACTATTTAGATAGTTGGCACCAACCGTAGCTTTTGAACCATTGATGGCATTTACTGCTATAAACAACGACTGCTTATTCTCTCGGTACAATGAACGCTCGAACTGCGGCGGAATATTCAGAACCAAATCAGCTTTATCTGCCTCTAGATCTTGATATGCTTCTTCGTATGTAGTACGATACGTGCTCAATTTGAAGTATCCGGATGAAAGAATGGTTTTCATCAAATTTGCAGAAATCGCGGAACGATCT
>DGDD01000032.1:5997-40785 GCA_002385265.1 Chitinophagaceae bacterium UBA3961 | reverse complement strand
TTCTGGCTCTGTTCTTCTTGAATTGAATTCTGGCTTCTTCCGTTGTATCGATCTCATTGTAAAGAGCAAAGCCAATAAATTGGCTCGTGTTATTATTGTATTCGAAAATGAAAGAATCGAGTTGGTATTTTATTTTGTATCCCAATGCATAATTGGTGATCTGCAAGTCTTCCTTGGTTAAAACTTTTAAGCGGTTTCTTTTCTTATTGTAGAAAAAGCGCAGTGCTTCTGGGTTTTTAAGTACACATTTTTTGGCATTTTCGGTAGTGCCGAAGAAATTCTCTAAAAAGAAATTTCCATACTTGGCAAACCCATCCGGAACTTCATTACTGGCAACAACGGCCACTTCCGACATCACTTTTTCTGCCGCAGCCAGTTCAACAAACAATGTGTCTGTGGCAATATGATTTGCAGTGATTCTGAAATTTTTTCGTTCGTAACCCGTATAGGAAACGGTTAAATCGTATCCGCCCGGGGGAAGTTTTAAATAGAAATAGCCATCGTTGGTAGCAGTGGCACCGTAAGAGGTGTTGGGGCAAAATGCAGAAGCGCCCGAAAGTGGTTGCTTGGTAGCAGAATCTACTGCTCTACCAATTACGATAATGGGTCCATCTTGCGACCACGCCAAAAAAGAGCACAGGTTTAACAGGAATAAGAGGATTGTTTTTTGCATGGGGTGAAAACTATAGTGATTATTCGAAATTTCCTATAGACCTTACTTCTTCAACTATTTTGCCAAAATTCCGGCACGAACCGCCTCCGAGTATTTTTTACACGCATTATCAATGCTTTGTGATAATGGAGTAGGCGTAAAATCCTTCAAATGACGACGGATTTTTGAATTGTTAAAATAAGTAAAGCTTTGCGCAACCTTAGCGGTTTCCTTGGTTAACAAGGGTTTCTTTCCTGTAAACAGCGCTTTGATCGCTTCCAATCGCCAAGCAATGGCTCCTAAAAACGGCGTTGCCTCTTTTGTTGGAGCTTTCTTTTGAAAAGACTGCGCAATGGAATCAAAAAGCTTTTTGAAAGAATAGTTTTCGCCGTTTATAATGAAGCGCTGAGATGAAACGGCATCTTCTAATAAGAGAACAGCTGCAAGGGCAACATCTTCTACTGCTACAAATCCATTCACCCCATTGGTATACCAAGGGAACTCGTTGTAAACATTTTTAAAGATGGCGCAACTCGATTGATTCCAATCTCCAAACCCAAGCACTGTACTCGGATTTAAAATAACGGTAGATAGTCCTTCTCCCATTCCCCTCCACACTTCCATTTCAGCTTTATACTTGCTGATGGCATAGTGAGTATTCGTCTTACTGTCGACCCATTTTTTTTCTTCATCTACTTCTTCTCCGGAACTTGTTCTTCCAAGTGCTGCTACAGAACTGATGTATACCAAGCGTTGGATGTTCAATTCAAGTGCGCAATTCACGATATTAGCGGTTCCTTCAATATTTGTTTTGTAAAGTTGCTCGCGTTCATTACCATGGAAACTCACCATCGCGGCAGCATGAATAACGGCATCACAACCATCCATGGCTTCTAATAAGCCGATGGTATCGAACAAGTCGCAATCAATCCAGTTTATTTTTTCAAAAGAAGCTTCAGAAAGAGAGAGTGGTTTTTTCGGACTACGGCGAATAGCGGTTACTTGATAACCTCTTTGAATCAGTTCTTCCAATATGTAAGAACCGATAAACCCCGTTCCGCCTGTTACAAATACATTCTTGTACAACCTTTGCCGTCTTAATGTTCGAATAATTTTTGGCCTTGCGAAGATACCCCTTTTTAATACTGGTAATATCCCTTTCCGGTTTTTTTGCCCAATTCTCCGCTAGCTACCTTTTCTTTTTGAATATCAGATGGCTTTAAACGTTCGGGTTTTCCCAATTGTTCGTATACGGAACAACTTACAGCGTAGTTGATATCATTGCCAATAAGATCCATCAATTTAAACGGCCCCATTTTAAAACCTGTTGATTCGAGTACTTCATCTAATAAATCAAAACCAACACCTGTTTTTTCTGCAAGAAACAATGATTCGATATAATAAGGACGTGCCACATGGTTTACAATAAATCCGGGGGCATCGATGCATTGAACCGGCGTTTTGCCTAGTGAGCGAGTGAACGCATCCAATGATTCTATGATTGTTGTATCGGTCTTTTCAGCTACTACAATTTCAACCAAGGGCATTAAAGGTGCCGGATTGAAAAAGTGAAGACCTGCTAATCGATTTTCGAACGGCAATTCATTCGCAATTGCTTTAATTGACAACGAAGAAGTATTGGAGCAATAAATAGTGGTCGACTTATTTTGATCCATTAATTGACTGAACAAACTTCTCTTTATTTCCAGTTTTTCAACAATGGCTTCAATTATTAGATCCCCGATACAATCAGTAAGGCTGCCGGTATAATGAATACGCTGATGAATGGTGTTGGCTTCCTCACTCGATAGTTTTCCTTTTGAAGTCAAAAAGTCGAGGTTTTTTTGAATGGTTTTTTTTGCTGTTTCTAACACTTGCTCGTTCAAATCGAAGAGCACTACTTGGTAGCCTTTGCTTGCACAAACCTGCGCAATTCCGTTGCCCATGGTGCCGGCACCGCATACTACAATCGTTGTTATCGAACTCATACTGTAAAGATAGAAACAAAAAACGCTTCCCGAAGGAAGCGTTTAAGGTAGAAAAATATCTTAAGTGGCGGCTGTAAATTGCCGTAGGAATCGGACATCGTTTTCGCTGAACAAACGAATATCGGTGATGCCGTATTTTAACAATGCCGGACGTTCAATACCCATACCGAAAGCAAATCCGGTATATTTGTTTGGATCGATGCCGCAGTTTTGTAAAACGTTTGGATGCACCATTCCACAACCCAGAATTTCCAACCAACCTGTTTTCTTACAAATAGCACAACCGGAGCCTCCACAAATTTGACAGCTAATGTCCATTTCCGCACTTGGCTCTGTGAATGGAAAATAGGAGGGGCGGAAGCGAACTTTTACATCCTTACCGTACATCTCTTGTACGAAATAATACAAGGTTTGTTTTAGATCGGCGAAGGAAACATTTTCATCGATATACAATCCTTCTACTTGATGGAAGAAGCAATGCGATCTTGCACTAATGGTTTCATTTCTGTATACGCGACCGGGGCAAATAATGCGCAAAGGCAATTCGCCTTTTTCCATTTCGCGGATTTGAATATTGCTGGTATGCGTTCTCAACAACCAATCAGGATTCTGTTGGATGTAGAAAGTATCCTGCATATCGCGAGCGGGATGGTGTTCAGGCAGGTTGAGGGCAGTGAAATTATGGAAATCGTCCTCAATTTCAGGTCCTTCTGCAACCGCAAAACCGAGTCGTTGGAAAATTGAAATAATATGATTGCGCATCAAGCTTATCGGGTGACGACTGCCCAATGGGAGATTATCGCCCGGAAGGGTATTGTCAATAGAAGGTCCCGCAGCGGCGCTACCGGCTTCCAATTGTTCTTTCCATTGCTCAAAATGAGATTCAGCAAACTGCTTGAATTCGTTCATGATTTGGCCGAATTCGCGCTTTTTCTCGTTTGCCACATTCTTCATCTCACCCATCAGGTTTTTAACGATACCCTTGGTGCCGAGGAAACGGATGCGGAAGGCCTCTAAGGAGGGCGCATCGGTTACTGCGCTTTCCGCAATTTCTTTCTTTAATTGCTCTATCTGAGCCAACAGTTGCTCCATGCCCGCAAAGATACAAAATGGATCGCTATCCACACCTGTTATTAAAAGGACAATGGAGGGTTTCAGGCTAAGATATATCTTGCATTCATGATTGATTTAGAACAGATTTTGGATTATTTAGACCCCATCAACCGGTATGAAATTTCCAATGATGAGGGGTACCGAGACGGTCAATTAGGTCAGGTTTTGCCCATGTACGAAGAGGAATTTCCGGATTTAACGGAAGTGGATATTGTAATTGTAGGCTGTCCCGAAACCAGGGGGAGTTGGCAACTGTTCAGCGAATTGAACCCGGCCAACGAAATTCGTCATCAATTTTATGCAGCGTATTATTGGCATCAAGACATTAAGATTGCCGACATCGGCAATGTGAAAAGAGGGGCCGGCCTTCTCGACACCCATTTTGCGCTTAAAGAAGTACTCACCGCCTTGTATGATGCCGGTAAAACAGTCATTGTTTTGGGTGGTTCTCATGATCTAACCCTCTCGCAATACAAGGTTTTTGTAGACAGGAAGAATATTATTGAAGCAGTATGCGTAGATGCATTGATAGATCTTAACCTGGAATCTTCGAATAAGAGCGAGCAGTTTTTAATGGAAATGCTCACCGGAGAACCGAATTATATTCGTCACTACAATCATATCGGTTTTCAAAGTTACTATGTGCATCCAAGAATGTTGGAAACCATGGATAAGTTGCGCTTCGATTGTTACCGCGTTGGTACAGTAAAAGAACGAATTGAAGAAATGGAACCGGTGATTCGAAGTTGTTCCCTGATGAGTTTTGATATTTCTGCTTTCGCAAATTCCTTCTCTCCCGCTTCTAGGGTATCTCCGAACGGTTTTAATGGGGAAGAAGCTTGCACGCTGATGCAATATGCAGGCATGAGTATGGAAATGAAATCGGTTGGCGTCTATGGATATATTCCGGAGCACGATAAAGATCAACTTTCGGCCAAGCAAATAGCCCACATGTTGTGGTATTTTATCGATGGAAGAAGCAGGGCACTCAGAGAAGCGCCTTTAACAAAGAGAGATTCTTTCAGAGAATTTCAAATTGCTTTTGGTGAGATCGATGCATTGTTTCTTCAGAGTAAGAAAACAGGAAGATGGTGGATGCAATTACCGGATGAAAAATTCATACCTTGTTCGTATACCGATTACCTTACGGCCAGCAACAATGAAATTCCGGAACGCTGGTTCCGAGCTCAGGAGCGATCGGCTTAATAAAGATGGAATACATGAAAAATAGATGGCTTCTTCTATTAAGTGCCGTAGCACTTTTTAGTTCTTGTTCGGTGCAACGATCTTTTCAGAAAAAGGCCAACGCTACTATTTTAGCCGATAGTAGTTTGAAGCACGCTCATATTGGATTGGCTGTTTACGATCCCGAAGCCGGCTCCTATTTATATCAATACAATAGCGATAAATATTTCATTCCCGCTTCGAATATTAAAATTGTTACTTGCTTCACAGCAATGCAATTGTTAAAAGACAGTATTCCCGGAATTCAATACCGTTCCGGATCCGATGGATTAACCCTCATTCCAACCGGTGATCCTAGTTTTTTACATCCCGATTTTAAGAACCAACCGGTTATTGATTTCTTAAAGCGACAACCCCAGCAGTTGAAAATTGTTTCCAATAGTTTTAAAACCACTCCATTTGGAATGGGCTGGAGTTGGGACGATTACAATGAAGACTATCAGCCCGAGCGTTCGGCCTTGCCTGTTTACGGAAATGTGGTTACCTGGGTTCAAGAGCGCGATACAGCCGATAGTACTGCGGGTCCTACTATTTATTCAATTCCTGAAGTAAACTGGAAATTGAAGTTCAAACCCGATCTTACCACTAAAAAGTTTTACGTTGAGCGAGCCAAAGATGCCAATGTTTTTAATGTAACAGAGGGGAAAGAACCGAAGGCGTCGCAGCAGGTTCCTTTTGTAACCAATCAATTGGAAGCCGCACTCGAACTTTTAAAAGATACGGTTACTACTGAATTCAATCTAGTGGAAACCGATTCAATGGTGAAAGCTACCGGTACAGTGTATTCGCAGCCGCTCGATTCACTTTTGAAGCCGATGATGCACAGAAGCGATAATTTTTTCGCCGAGCAATTATTGCTCATGGCTTCACAACAGAAGTTGGGTTATTTCTCAGAATCGGAGATCATCGACTACGTATTGAAGAATAATCTTAAGATATTGCCACAAAGGCCACGCTGGGTAGATGGAAGCGGATTGAGCAGGTACAATTTGTTTACTCCGCAAGACTTTGTAACCATTCTTTCTCAAATGAAGAAGGAGTACGATGTGAAGCGTTTGCAGGCGATTTTCCCGGGAGCCGGACAAGGAACGCTTTCCGGATTGTATAAAAATGCTGCAGGATCGGTGTATGCGAAAACGGGCACCTTAAGCGGTGTGGTTGCGCTCAGCGGATTCGTGACAACATCAAAAGGTAAAACCTTGATCTTTTCTTTCCTGGTTAACAATCATAGAACTTCAGCATCTGCGGTAAGAAAGCAATTCGAAAATTTTCTCAGCGAAATTATCGCTAATAATTAAAGGATTTCATCAATTGATACCTGCTTCTTAAGTTCTTCTGGTTCCGTAGCCAACCAAAGGTTGAGTCGAAGGACACCGCGATTCAAAAGACAAAAGTAAAGCGCCGCGTTACCGCTGCGATCGCTGCGACGCCGCGGTGAAAAAAAGCTTTGCGACTTCGTCGCGCACTCCTATGTTTGAGGTGAATATTTTTTGACCACGGATTCGCACAAATTATGACAGATTTACACAGATTAGGGGCTGAGTATTCTGTTATACACTACGAATAACGGACTCTAATCTGTGGTATCTATATTTAAAATTTGAGAGTTATCTGTGGTTTCAAAAACCCTTCGCGACATCTCCGCGCGTTGAATGTATTCACCTTAAATCATAGATTATCAACCCATTAATCTCAAACAATTAGGTCTCATTTTCAGAAAAATCGATTTTATTCAATTTTCCCACTCTTTACATTCATCTAATAACCACCCAATTAACTTTTTTTTAAGCAAAACCCAACGATTTTACGCAGTTTGGCCGTATACATTTGTTGTTAATCAGCCGTTCGTTTTCTATTTTAAGGACGGTTATCGAAGGCAACCTTCCAAAGCTGGAGAGTAGCCTTAGATAGAAAAGCGAAGCTAATTGACGCGGTCAGCCGAAGATATCGACTTAGTCACCGGTTGTATCAACAACAGCCGACAGGCCCAGGAATTACTGTACAAGCAGTATTACGGGGTCATGGTATCTCTATGCTTACGCTATACCCGTAATGAAGAAGATGCCATTGAAGTGCTGCACAATGGGTTTTTGAAAGTTTTCAAGAACATACATACTTACGATGCCGCTAAAGCAACCCTGTATACCTGGATTCGCAAAATCATGGTTAATACAGCGATCGACTTTATTCGCGCAAAAAGTAAGTTCACCGTAGTGGAATTGGAGAAAGCAGAAGAACCCAATATTGAAGCGGATGCGGTGCAACGACTGTCGACAAGAGAATTATTACAATTAGTGCGACAATTAAGCCCTGCCACCCAAACCGTTTTCAATCTATATGTCGTAGAAGGATACAACCACCGGGAAATCGCAACCATGGTAGGTATCAGTGAGGGAACGAGTAAGTGGCATTTGAGCGAAGCAAGAAAGCAGTTACAAAAATTACTAAACAAGGTAGCACCCATTAAGTGACACCAGAACAACAACCATACGAAAAACACCTTTCCGAACAACTGAACAATCTGAGCTCCCCGGCTTCGGTTCAAAAGCATTGGGAACAGATGAAACAGCTGCTCGATAATGAAATGCCTGTTTCACCAAAATCGCCTTTTAAATGGTGGTGGTTTGGTGGAGTTGCTGTATTGCTCATTGGTGTTGGGTTGTATTTTGGTCTGAATGATAAATCAGAGCCATCCTTGGCAAAACTTACTGATAAAGAATCGCAACAGGCTGCATCTACAAGTTCATCTGATAGCAAGACTTCAGTTTCAACGAAAGAATCAGCGAGCAGTAACAGTACTTCTGTTTACAAATCGAATAGTAATTCTAAAAGCGATGCCACTCCGCCTAATGTTTCAAAAGCTGCTGAGAATAGTGTATCTGTAGAAAGTAAGGATCTAAGATTGTTGGATAATAAAACACCAACGACTGAAAGCCCCGTGGTTTCTTCCGACAAAACGGTTCTGAAAACTGAAAAGTACTTGAGTGCTAAATCGAAGGAATCGGTAGCAAAAGAGGCTAACCACTCGAAAAGCGAATTTCAAAATAAGTACAATCGTGGCTATTCTAAAGCTTTCACAAAAAAGACTACAGAGAAAAGCCTCCGCTCAAGAACTACTGATGTAGTAAATTCAAATTCCAAAACTGTTGAAGATATTATTGAGCCAAGTTCTATTGGTCCGGTTGCTGCAACCATTTCTGATGTGATGAGAGCTGAAACCATGGTGAATGGAAACGCAAGTCCAAAGTTGATTCCTAATTATACCATACCTAATTTAGCTGCTACTGCATTATTCAAGCCTCGCTCACGTTTCAAATATGAAACTGACAAAACCAAAAGTCTGCGCAATAGAGTAGTAGGTACGGGCGATCATAAAAAGTATGCATTCGGTATTTCGATTCCTCTAATAATGCCGATCTCTGATCAACGCGCCTTATCCTTGAATTTTAATGCCGGACAAAATAAGATTGGCGATTATCTTCCCTCTGTATACGGTCAGTATCATTTGAACGATAAGTCATTTCTACAAGCAGAGATTCAAGTTCTCTCTCCACAATACATTGCGCCAACTTTGGTAAATGTTAAGAGAGTTGAAACCGGTACTGCACAAGCGTCTACTTTACGTTGGGTACACACTTACACCAACGCCCAAAAACTGTATTATTTCAACTTGCCCATTTCAGCGTATTATAGTCCGTTTAAGAATTTTTATTTGGGGGCAGGTATTCAATTCTCTCAAATGATGCGAGGAGTGGCTTCCGTAGAAACGCGCTCTACCAATCCATTGAGTTCGATGAGTGGCGATTCTTTGGTGAGCTTCAAATACGTTTCTTTTGGCAACGATTCTATTGGATCAAAACTCAATAGAACCGATGCACGCGTATTGATAGATGCCAATTATTATTGGAATAAATTCTCGTTCGGACTTCGCTACAATCAAAGCTTTAATAATTACGCAAACCTTCAACCCGGTTCGAATTATCCCTATACAATTGCAAGAAATAAGACCTTGTATTTCTATTTGAGATACAATTTATTTGAGACCTACTATACAAAAAAGAAGAAGTAAATTATTGTCCGAACATTTTCTCCAAATAACTTCCATTGTATTCAATAAAAGTAGGTTGGCCGGAGGCGGTAGTGCCCGGTTGCGAACAGTTGAATAAATCATCCACCAATTGCTGCATTTCTTTTTGACTTAAACTCTTGCCCGCTCTAATTGCGTGTTGGCGGGAAAGGTGACGCATGATTTGCTCGCGTTTCGAAACTTTTAATTCGTTAGCGAAATGCTTGTATTGTTCTAGCAATTGTTCAATGATGTGCTTCTCGTTGCCTTGCTCCAGATCGGCGGGGGTTCCTTGAATTACAAAACTGTTGTTGCCAAATGGTTCGATCAAGTATCCCAATTCTTGCAAAGGCTCTGTTAGCTCAGTCATTAATGCAACATCTGCCGGAGCCAGGTCAATGCTTACCGGAAACAAACTTCTTTGTGATGGGAGGCGACTTTGTTGATTGGCTGCTGCAAATTTTTCGTACAGCACTCGCTCATGGGCCAATCCTTGATGAATGAGAATGAAACCGGATGCCGTACTGGCGATAATATAGCGTTGATGTAACTGAAGGTGTGCAATAGGAGTACTTGCTTTTGGTTGAAAACTGGCATGGTCGAATTGCCCGATTGTAACACTCGACTCATCGGCCACCGGTTTGCGCAATTGGTCCATCAAGCTTTCAAATCGCTCCTCTTTCTTTTCAAAGCCGGGCATATTACTCTTGCCGGGATTCACCACATGCGCCTGAAAGCGTTGAGTGAACGATTGAAAGAGAGAAGAATTGGTGGCAGCAGACTGTTCGTTTTCGGTAAAAGGTTTGTTCACCGCATCCAATTGCTGGATGGTAGGATCTAAATCAAATTCAAGACTAGGTGCTACACTGAACTGCGCCAAAGCATGCTTCACCGCAGCCTGTACAAAGGCATAAACAATTTTCTCGTCTTCAAATTTGATCTCTTGTTTTGTAGGATGCACATTAATATCTACCTGTGCGGGATCAAGATCTATGAACAACACGTATAATGGAAATCCATCAGACGGAATGAGATCCTGAAATGCTTGCATTACAGCATGGTGTAAATAACCACTTCTGATAAAGCGATTGTTTACAAAGAAGTATTGATCGCCTCTGGTTTTTTTGGCTGTTTCAGGTTTTCCTACAAAACCATAAATGTTTAGGTAATCAGTATGTTCTTGAACAGATACGAGTTTCGAATTGTAATTCGTGCCTAATAACTGTACGATCCGTTGTTTGAGGGTTCCTTTTTCTAAATAAAAAACCTGTTGACCGTTACTAGTAAGCGTAAATTGAATTTCAGGAAACGACATGCTTACTCGAATGAATTCATCGATGATGTGTCGCATTTCTGCAGCATTGCTTTTCAAGAAATTCCTTCTGGCGGGCACATTGAAGAACAGGTTTTTCATGGCGATGCTGGTGCCATTTCCTAAAGCAGCCGGTTCTTGTTTAATAACCGTACTGTTTTCAACTTCTATATAGGTTCCAAGTTCGTCTTCGGCTCTCTTGGTTTTCAATTCTACCTGAGCCACCGCAGCAATGGAAGCCAATGCTTCTCCTCGAAAACCCATTGTTCTGATTTGAAACAGGTCTTCAATTTTGGCAATTTTAGAGGTAGCATGACGCTCAAAACACATGCGAGCGTCTGTTTCATTCATTCCCTTTCCATTGTCAATTACTTGAATCAACGCTTTCCCTGCATCATTAATGATGAGGCGAATTTCCGTTGCACCGGCATCCACTGCATTTTCAAGCAATTCTTTCACAGCACTGGCAGGACGTTGTATCACCTCGCCGGCGGCTATTTGATTCGCAATGTGATCGGGTAATAATTGAATGGTATCGGCCAATTTGTTGTAATTTGAATGCTAATTAGTTATCGCCAATTTCGAAGCCGGGGCCTCCGGGCGAAGAGGGCAAATTTACATTGAATAATCGTAAGACTCACCCTATCATGAAGAAGTATGCGGTCCTTTTTTTAGGTTTTTGTTGTTTCCTACAAAGTTCTTTTGCTCAAACGAATGCACAGCGTTGGGCCGACAGTGTTTTCAAAACCCTGAGCCTCGATGAACAAATAGCACAACTCTTTATTGTGAGGTCTTCTGCGCCACCTTTACCCGGTTCGTTTTCTGCTACTTTCCTTGATAGTCAAGTAGTTGAGGCCATTCAAAAGTATAAAGTAGGAGGAATTTGCCTTTTTCAGGGCGGACCTCAACAACAGGCCCAACGCATCAACCGCTTTCAGGCCATGAGCAAAGTGCCATTATTGGTGACCATTGACGCAGAATGGGGGCTAGGAATGAGAATGGACAGTGTAATGAGTTTGCCCCGCCCCTTGATGTTGGGAGCCACTTCAGATGCTAGCCTGGCTTTTAAATATGGAGCTTTGATTGGTGCGCAGTGCAAAAGAATCGGCATTCAAGTGAATTACGGACCCGTTTTCGATTTGAATAACAATCCTGCGAATCCGGTTATCAATGACCGTTCTTTTGGAGAAGATAAATACAAAGTTAGTGCTTGGGCCATTCAATACATGAAAGGACAGCAATCGATGGGTATTATGACGGTTGCCAAACATTTTCCCGGACATGGAGATGTTGCCGTAGACTCTCACCTAGATCTTCCGTTAATAAATAAAAGCAAAGCGCAACTCGATTCTTTTGAGTTGTTCCCCTTCAAAGCGGCAATTGATGCTGGTATTGATGGCGTAATGACGGCTCATTTATCAGTGCCTGCTATTGATAGTGGTGCTAATAGACCTACTTCCATTTCTTACAATACCATCACAAAACTATTGAGAAATGAAATGGGATTCAAGGGACTTACTTTCACAGATGCCTTGGAAATGAAGGGCATCACCAAATACTATCCCGGTGGCGAAATTTCATTACAATCTATTTTAGCAGGCAACGATCTGTTGTGTTTGCCTGCTGATATCCCAGAAAGCATTAAGCTCATCAAAAAAGCCCTCAAAAAAAAGCAGCTCGACAAAGTAGAGTTTGAAGAACGCGTTAAAAGGGTTTTGATGGCCAAATACAAATATGGATTGGCGGAATGGAAACCGGTAGAACTGTATCATTTAACTGAAGACCTGAATAAAGATGTTCCGCAGCTCGCAAAAGAGATTGCATTGCAGGCCATCACGCTTTTAAAAACCGAAAAATACGGCCCTTTTCCTCTTACAAAAGGAAAAAAAATCGCTTATTTGGCGGTGGGGACCACTCAAGACAATGAGATCACGAAACAAGTTAGAAAGGACTTTGATGCGCAAGTGTTTTATTTCGACTATGCGAGAGGGGTAGATAAAGCGCAAGCACTCGCTAGTTATTTGAAGCAATCTTATGATGTAGTTGTTGTGGGCATTCATGGCTATGCACGAAAACCCATGAATCAATTTGGGATCAGTGCCGCTGCAGATACTTTGATTCAATTGGTTCAGCAACAAAACAAGACCATTACACTGGCGTTTGGAAATCCATATTTATTGAAAAAGTATACCAATACAGCCAGCTTATTGGCTTGCTTTGAAGATGATCCTTATACTCAAGGGGTGGCTGCCGATATTTTGTACGGACGAGTGATGGCGCATGGAACCCTGCCTGTTTCAATCAGTGATGATTTTAAATTAGGCGCGGGTATATTGAACCACAAAGCGCTTCCGGTTGCACCATTGACGGCTGTTGGTATTGACCCGGCCAAGTTTGCAAGGGTTGATTCAATTGTAAACGATGCGATACGAAAGCAAGCCATCCCCGGAGCAGTAGTACTAGTAGCTAAAGACGGGAAGGTGGTGTACGATAAAGGCTATGGTTATTTAACCTACGATAGCACCGAAGCCGTGTATCCTGAAACGATCTACGACTTGGCCTCTGTAACAAAAATAATGGCCACTACGGTTTCCATTATGAAGTTTTACGATGAGGGTAAAGTAGACATACAGAAAACTTTGGGCGATTATTTGTCGTGGACAAAAGGCACCAATAAAGCTCCGCTGAAATTGTGGGATATTTTATTGCATCAGGCAGGTTTGAACCCTTTCATTCCTTTTTACCGAGAAACAGTAGATACGAACTTAGGAAGCATTCCTTTATCGAAGTACTATTCTTATCGGAAAGATTCTATTCATTCTATTCGCGTTGCAGAGAATATGTACATGCGTGCCGATTGGGTAGATACTATGTACAACAGAATTCTCACAAGTGCACTTACTCCGGCAGGTAAGTATGTTTACAGCGACAATGATTTTATCTTCTTAGGAAAAGTGGTAGAAGCTGTTAGCGGAATGCCTTTGGAAGAATATGTAAAGAAAACATTTTATGATCCGCTTGATATGGCGAGTACGGGCTTCAAGCCAAGAGAGCGTTTTCCGTTGAATGCCATTGCTCCTACTGAAGAAGAGTTGGGCTTCCGTCAACAATTGATTCATGGCGATGTGCACGATCCGGGCGCCGCAATGTTTGGTGGGGTGGCGGGTCATGCCGGTTTGTTCAGCAATGCTTATGATTTAGCTATTTTAGCTGAAGTGCTTCAAAACAAGGGCAAATGGAATGGTGTGCAATATTTCAAACCTGAAACAGTGGAGTTATTTACTTCGTATAAAAATGATAGTAGACGCGGATTGGGATTCGACAAGCCGGAAAAGGACAATGCTACTCGTAAAGAACCTTATCCGGCGCTGAATGCTTCACCCGCAACATTTGGTCATACCGGATTTACCGGAACCTGCATTTGGATTGATCCTGTTTCTCATCTTACATTCATCATGTTAAGCAACCGTGTTCATAACAACGGCGATGCCAATCGCTTCTTAAAAATGAATGTGCGCCCTAAAGTGTTGGATGCAATTTATGAGGCGATGAAGTAGGTGTTAGGCGTTAGGTGATTAGGCTTTGGGTTGTTAGGCTTTAGGTTGTTGGGCTTTAGGTTGTTAGGCTTTAGGCTTTAGCCCTCTTGCTAGAACTTAAGATTTCTTGAATGAACATATTTTAAAACTACAAAGTCATTGGGAGTTGCCAAGTAATTACCATTTGGCCTGAATTCTAATGCCTAATTTGCCAAAAACTAGTACCCGACACAAATGGCCCAAAGCCTAACCACCTAATAACCTAACGCCTAACAGCCTAAATACCTAAAGCCTATAGCCTAAAGCGTAAAATCCAACTCTCAAACAAATTCCTTAAATTCATCATCACTAACGTATTTTTGCCATATAAACGGACCCCCTCATGACTCGTAAGCAAGAAGTCCTCAGTGACGTGGTTATCAAGTTCGCAGGTGACAGTGGTGATGGAATGCAATTGACCGGTTCTCAGTTCACCAACAGTACTGCATTATTAGGTATTGATTTAGCTACTTTCCCCGATTTTCCGGCCGAAATTCGCGCGCCTCAAGGTACTTTACCGGGTGTGAGCGGTTTCCAATTGCACTTCTCGAGTGAGCGTGTGTTTACTCCGGGCGATGAGTGTGATGTGTTGGTGGCAATGAATGCTGCTGCGTTGAAAACGAACCTTAAGACTCTTAAAAAGGGTGGAAAAATTATTGCGAATACCGACGGATTTGATGCCAAGAACCTTCGTTTGGCCAACTACCCCGATGGAGTGAATCCATTGGAAGATGGTAGTTTATCGAACTACGAAGTAGTTAGAATGGATGTTACGAAAATGACTCGTGAAGCCTTGAAAGAGGTGACCATGGGTATGAAGGAAAAGGACCGCGCCAAGAATATGTTCGTTCTCGGGTTTCTTTACTGGATGTACAATCGCAGTTTAGAAATGACTGAAAAATTCTTGACCGATAAATTCGGAAAGAAGCCTGAAATATTGGACAGTAACCTGAAAGCCTTGAAAGCAGGATACTATTATGGAGAAACAACTGAAACATTTACAACTACCTATAAAGTAGAAAGAGCGAAAATGGAACCCGGTACTTACCGAAGTATCATGGGAAACCAAGCGCTTGCGTATGGCTTGATTGCAGCCAGTCAAAAATCAGGATTGCCGCTGTTCTTGGGTTCTTACCCAATTACTCCCGCTTCTGATATCTTGCATGAATTGAGTCGCCACAAATCATTTGGTGTTCGTACATTCCAAGCAGAAGATGAGATTGCTGCCGTAACTGCTTCCATTGGTGCTTCTTATGGTGGATCACTTGGAATTACTACCACTTCGGGTCCCGGCGTTGCATTGAAAGCAGAAGCAATGGGTTTGGCTGTGATGTTGGAGATTCCTTTGGTGGTGGTGAACATTCAAAGAGGGGGACCTAGTACCGGTTTGCCAACCAAAACGGAACAAAGCGATTTGCTTCAAGCCTATTATGGTAGAAATGGGGAATGCCCGATGCCCATTATTGCATCCTCTACTCCGAGCGATTGTTTTGATGTAGCGTTCGAAGCCTGCCGAATTTCGGTTCAACACATGACACCCATTATGTTGTTGAGTGACGGTTACATCGCCAATGGTGCGGAGCCTTGGAAATTTCCAAAGAGCGATGATTTACCTGAATTAAAAGTGAAGTTCAAAGATGGTTTAGCTGAGGGAGAAGACAAATTCCTTCCTTATAAAAGAGATGAGAAATTGGTACGTCCTTGGGCTATCCCCGGAACACCCGGTTTGGAACACCGTATTGGTGGTATCGAAAAACAAGACGTTACCGGTAACGTGAACTACGAGCCAGAAAATCACCAACACATGGTGTTTACGCGTCAGGCAAAAGTAGATCGTATTGCAGATTACATTCCTGAGCAGAAATTAGACAGCGGTCCTGAGTCGGGCAAACTGTTGGTTCTTGGTTGGGGTAGTACCTACGGTGCGATTAAAAGTGCGGTAGCTGAATTGCAAGCCCAGGGCCATGCGGTGAGTCATGCCCACATTCGTTACATCCGCCCATTCCCTAAAAATCTGGGCGATTTGATGAAGAAGTTCGATCAAGTGTTGATTCCTGAAATCAACAATGGTCAGCTCATCAAAATCATTCGTGATCAATATTTGATCGACGCCAAGCCTTATAACAAGATCATGGGTGTGCCCATCACCAAATCTGAAATGGTGATGAAGATCAAACAAATGTTGGGTCTTTCTTAATCAAAATCTTTTTCTATTAACGACATACAGGATGCTTAGCCGAATTCCGGCGAAGGCATCCTTGTGCTCGGGATTGCCTCTTTTCTCCGTTGAAAGCACACGAACACCGTCTCTTCTCCTGTTGCTAAGTTGTGAGGCAATAGCAGCTTTCTTACTATCGAAATAACGATGGAACAGGTCATCTTGAATGTAATATTCACTTACATCATCTAAGTAATCGGTGAATAGAAAGTAGTAGTTGAATGAAAGTTGGCATTGCCATTTGGGATGTAGATCTACTTGTAGAGATGTGGTGCCGATGACAACAGGCTGCGTTAATGAATACGGTGCTTTGCCATTATCATACAAGAAACCTTGACCTTCTGTTGAATACGAGTGCAATGAATGCCATTCATTCTCGAAATAGGCTTTGGGATTGAATTTAAGGCAGCCTACACCCATTCCAATTTGCCAATCAATGGCATTGTTCTTCCAGATTTTAAGCCATTCGTTTGGTGAAAAGGTTACATTTAAAAATACGAGTTGAGTTTCTGTTTGAAACGACAGATTTCGGTTATACCTCAACGCTGCTTTTTGCGGATTTACTAAGCTGTCGGCATCACTAAGCTTGCCCTTTTCATAACCAAACTCAAGTCTCCAATAATAAGAGGGCTCATAAACCAATCGAATACCGGTTGTTCCGTGAATGGTTTTGGAATAGTTGATCCAACCGGTTTGTGTATAGCCGGAGCTCAAGTCGGTTTCACTTTTTTGTAGTCCACCTGCCACTGCGATTTTAAAACGGGGTGTTGCGTCGCTAAATTGATTGTTGTAGGAATAGTATTGTGCAAAACAGGATTGTACTCCAAATAATGTGAGCAAATAAAATAGGTTTTTCATGATGCTGCAAACTAGTGTGGGGGAGGGAGAGGAAAATGGGAAAAAACACGCGGTACAATGGGGAATTAATAAATAAGAATTAATAATTACTAATGGAACAGCCGGAATGTTGGAGGGAGGAGACGAGGATGAGAGGAGTGATGAAATTCAGGATGGAGGAGAAATAGAAAAGGAGGAGGGGCAGGAACAAGGGGAATACAGGAATGAGGATAAACCCTCTGTGCCACCGTGCCTCCGTGTTTTTGTATTCCCCCGCGCAGCGGCTCTGCGCCCTTAAGTAAACGACTCTTCGAAAATCAAGCTACCAAAAACTTAAAGAAATAACAGACACTTCAACCTAAGACCACCCACCTTTGCGTTACGGCTGTCCCCCGCCTTCGGCGGAGAATACAATTTTAACGCAAAGTTTTTGAGGCATCGAGTGCAGCACCCTGTAGTTAGTTGGGCTGCGCCGGAAGGAGGCCTTCGGCCAGCGCAAAGCGCACCAAACGAGTTGATATCTTAAATTAGAACTCCTTGCATTGCCCTGTATTCCCCCCGCGCAGCGGCTCTGCGCCCTTAAGTAAAAGATTATTCGAATATCGATCTCTTCAAAACTTAAAGTACTCTCAACCTCTTCGACCTAAGACCACCCACCTTTGCGTTACGGCTGTCCCCCGCCTTCGGCGGAGAATACAATTTTAACGCAAAGTTTTTGAGGCATTGAGTGCAGCACCCTGTAGTTAGTTGGGCTGCGCCGGAAGGAGGCCTTCGGCCAGCGCAAAGTGCACTAAATGAGTTGATAGCTTAAATTAGAACTTCTTGCATTGCCCTGTATTCCCCGCGCAGCGGCTTTGCGATCTTAAGTACGGAGTCTCTGAATCTCATACTGACCAAAACTTAAAGTACTCTCAGCCACTTCAACTTAAGACCACCAACCTTTGCGTTACGGCTGTTCTCAACGGCTTACTTCTTTACCTTCTTCTGCTGTTTCTGGAAATACGCACATACTTCCTTGATCCCGCACTGCTCGCATTTTGGGGTTCTTGCCAAACAAGTGTAGCGACCATGAAGAATGAGCCAATGATGTGCTTTGTGCACCAGTTCAGGAGGGAAATACTTGATGAGTTGTTTTTCGGCAGCCAAGGGCGTAGTGGCTCTAACGGTGAGACCAACCCTGGCAGATACGCGGAATACATGGGTATCAACGGCCATATTGGGCTGTTGATCTATTACCGAAGTAATTACGTTGGCAGTTTTTCGACCCACACCCGGAAGTTCTACCAATTCATCTACTGTGAGTGGTACTTCACCGTTGAACTTTTCAAGCAATAGCTTTGCCATTCCGATCAAGTGCTTGGTCTTGTTGTTCGGATAGGAAATGCTTCGAATGTAGGGGAAGAGGGTATCAAAATCGGTAGCCGCCATAGCTTCAGGCGTTGGGAAACGCTCGAATATGGCCGGGGTAGTCATATTGACCCTCTTATCGGTACATTGCGCCGATAAAATTACCGCTACTAATAATTGAAAAGGATTATCATACAGCAGTTCCGTCTCCGCATCGGGGGCATGGTGCTGGAAATAATCGATGATGAATCGATACCGTTCTTGTCGCGTCATTTCGCAAAAATAAATCAGAGAAACCTAAGAAAGCGCGCTTGTTTATACATTCGCGACTGCGGTTTCACGAGCGTACCGAAGTACATTCATTACTGATTCCATGCGTGGTGAAACAAGATTTTGATCGAGAGAAGAAGCAGATGCTTTTAGAACTTCAAGCTTTTCGCGAAGCGTCCAATCTTCGTTCAATGCTCGTTCTATCAGCTCAGTTTGTTCCGGAGAAGTTTCTTGGTACATATAACGCACCAGCTCCTCAGGAGTAATGAGAGTAGTCATAAGAATCCATTTATGTCCTTTAATGTCCGAATGAGTCAAATTCGG
Source organism: Chitinophagaceae bacterium UBA3961 (assembly GCA_002385265.1). Lineage (GTDB taxonomy): Bacteria > Bacteroidota > Bacteroidia > Chitinophagales > Chitinophagaceae > Endoryza > Endoryza foliicola. Next base: position 21,838 of record DGDD01000032.1, on the reverse strand, counting down.
GTGTCCGTCCAAATTAACAAACGACTAATTGTTATTCTTATTGCGTACTCAGAGGTTTTATTAGGTAAATATAAATAAAAAATTCAACAATATATTTATTGGTATGTAAATCAATTAGTTACAATAAATAAATCTTCGTTGTCTTTTTTCATTCTATATTTTTCGCGAGCATATTTTTCTAGAACAGCTGGGTTGTGTTGTAGTTGTTCCAACTCTGTTTTAGTGGTTTTGATGAGCTCGTTGTAGTGGTCGCGGCTGGCTTCGAGTGCTTTCAGCTCACGGCGGTGTTGCACATTGGTGAGAATGTCTCTATCGTCAAAAAACAATAGCCAAACGAGAAACACAACACCCGTTAACAGGTATTTGTTTTTCATCCAAGCCGGTATGTGTGACAATAGGTTCATACAAAAGAAAGAGGTTTGATCCTGCTTCTACAGCAAAAATCAAACCTCTGATTCAAATATTTGCTTATTTACCGAATTTAATTTTTCCACCGGGGTAGATAGCGTTCTTTCCCAGTTCTTCTTCAATGCGGAGCAACTGGTTGTACTTCGCCATACGGTCGGTACGGCTGGCACTTCCGGTTTTGATTTGACCACAATTCAATGCTACAGCCAAGTCTGCAATAGTAGTGTCTTCTGTTTCACCACTTCTGTGACTCATGATGGAAGTATAGCCACTGTTTTGAGCTAATTGAACGGCATTGATGGTTTCAGTTACCGTACCAATTTGGTTTACTTTGATCAAGATGCTGTTGGCGATTCCTTTATTGATACCTTCTCCCAAACGCTTCACATTGGTTACGAAAAGGTCGTCGCCTACTAGCTGACACTTGTCGCCAATAGCTTCTGTCAATTTCTTCCAACCATTCCAATCGTCTTCAGCCATACCATCTTCAATAGAGATGATAGGATATTTTTCTACCCAAGAAGCCCAATAAGCAACCATTTCATCGCTGCTGATTACTTTATCAGGATTGCTCTTGTAGAAGCGGTAGGTATTTGTTTTCTCATCATACATTTCGCTGCTGGCAGCATCCATTGCAATGGCAATTTGAGTTCCGGGTTTGTAACCGGCAGCTTCAATAGCCTGCAATACAATTTCCAACGCTTCTTCGTTGCTCTTGATTTCTGGAGCGAAACCACCTTCATCACCTACGTTGGTGCTGTATCCTTTTTTCTTCAATACAGATTTCAAGTGGTGGAAGGTTTCAACACCCCAACGCAATGCTTCTTGGAAAGAAGGGGCTCCAACCGGAACGATCATGAATTCCTGGAAGTCAATCTTGTTATCGGCGTGAACACCACCATTCAAGATGTTCATCAAAGGAATAGGAAGAACGGTTGCATTTACTCCACCCAAGTAGCGGTAGAGGGGTAAATCGCTTTCAATTGCAGCAGCTTTCGCTACAGCCATAGAAACAGCCAAGGTAGCATTTGCACCGAGGTTTCCTTTGTTCTCTGTTCCGTCGATTTGGATCAACAAATCGTCGATATATGCTTGAAGTGTAACGTCAATTCCGAGTAATTTGTCGGCAATCACATTGTTTACATTGTCAACGGCTTTCAAAACGCCTTTGCCCATATAAACAGATTTGTCGTTATCGCGCAATTCTACGGCTTCGTGTTTGCCGGTAGAAGCTCCTGATGGAACTGCTGCACGGCCAATAATGCCATTGTCTGTAATTACATCTACTTCAACCGTTGGGTTTCCACGGCTGTCTAATATTTGTCTCGCATGAACTTCAGCGATGTAGCTCATAATTTTGAGTGTTTAATGAAAGATTTAAGTTGTTTGCTTTTTCTGTGGTGCAAATGTATTGAAAGTTTTGATGTGGCGAAGCGTCAAATCCTTGCTAATAGGCAGTTTTAAACTAAAGTTTGTTAGTATTATAGTTGTTTAAACAGCCTTTTGATTTTCGCAAAATCAGCTCGCTATGCCCGTTCTCAATGAAATCCTTTAGTTCGCCCACTTTGGAATACCCTAAATCATAGTACAATTCAGCAGCTCTTAGATTAAAAGAAGAAACACATAGGAAAACATTTGGATATTTCTCGAAAATAAAATCTTCCACTTTTTCTATTAAGAGTTTTCCGATGCCTTTACTTCTTTTGTTTGCCGCAACTCCTATGGTTTGTAAGTATCCTTTCAATACTCCCGTCATTTTAACAATGGCAAAGCCTGCAAATTCCTTTCCCTCAAGCGCAATAAAAACTGTATTCTCAGGATCTTGTAATAATAGCAATCCCTGTTCAAAGTTTCGTTTGAGTGTGATCCAAGGTTCTGATGTTGCCATCAATTCTGCTGCTTTTATCAGCCATTGTTCATCTTTGCTTTGAATGATGGTTATCACTATTAGGAACTTGCTTTTTGCGTAAGACTGCGGAAGATGTCTTCCAAACTGCGATCTGCTTCTTGGCTCAAACTCACAATATTCAATTGCTGAGAAATGGCTGTTTCCATAATCGTTCTTCTGTCGGCATCAGCATTCGTAGTTGCGATGCTGAGGGCATATTCATCCAAGGCCTTCACATCTGCAAACATGGAGAAAACAGCAGGAGCTGTTGCTTCTTTAAATCGAACTACAATTCGATCTTCCCCTTTGCTGTCTTTTAAGAGATTACTCAAATTGCTGTCCGCAACGATGTTTCCTTTATTGATAATTATTACTCGATCGCAAATTGCTTCTACTTCTTGCAGAATGTGAGAAGAGAATAAGACCGTTTTATTCTCGCCTAATTGCTTGATCACTTCTCTAATTTCAATGATCTGGTTGGGGTCTAATCCGGTAGTGGGCTCGTCTAATATTAACACCTCGGGATCATGAATGAGCGCAGCTGCCAATCCAACCCTTTGTTTGTAGCCTTTTGAAAGCTGACCTATTTTTTTGGATGATTCCGGACTGAGCCCAACACGAGTAATGGCTTTTTCAACCGCCTCTTTTTTATTTGATAATTGGTGCACATCGGCAATGAAGCCAAGGTACTCGCGAACGTACATGTCGTAATACAGAGGATTTGATTCCGGTAAGTATCCAATTTTCTTTTTGGTTGCTAAAGGTTGTTCCAATACGTTGGTATCGCCTACTAGTACTGTACCGCTGTCGGGGTTTAAATACCCGGTAATGATTTTCATAGTGGTACTTTTTCCGGCACCGTTTGGTCCGAGAAAGCCAACAATGGCTCCTTTCGAAACAGAAAACGAAATATCATTTACGGCTTTTTGAGTGCCGTAGGTTTTAGTGAGATTGGAAATGGATATTGACATACTGCAAACTTACGTTATATGAATCATTTTTTTACGGCCATCGCTATCTTCGAATCGGCCGTTCCGTAGAAGAGTCTCCATGCATTTTTGTAATACACCAACCCTTCTGCAAAACAAACCTGATTCACTTGCCCACTCACCTCATATGGTTTTTCAGGTTTCATGAAATAGCTGTCCATTCTCGAGAGTACTTTAGTCGGATCAGCCGGGTCCAATAAAATTTGCGATGGGGCATAAGTGCCTTCTACCAGAGTAGTATCGCCTTTTGAAGGAACGTTTCTGCAGTTGTAGATAAGTAAAATTCCTTTATTGGTGATCATTGCAGGAGGTCCGGGTTCAACCAAATCGCTGTCAAATTTGCCTTTTCTTGGTCCAAATACAGTCAAGAGTTTTCCATCTTTTTCAACCGGCGACCAATGAATCAAGTCGTCTGAACTTGCAAGAAAAATATCGGTATCACCCCAGTACATCCAATAACGGTCGTTTATTTTAGTGGCAATTATTTTGCCTTGATTCATCTTGCCAATAATGGCTCCCGATTTACTCCAATGATCAATGTATTTTTTATTGCTACTGTCGTTAAATACTGATCCAAACTTTTCCCAATGATACAGGTCTTTCGATTTTGCAACCAATAGTCGAGCGAGCTTTCCATCGTATGCCGTATAAGTCATTATATACGACCCATCCTCCGTTTCAATGATCCGAGGATCTTCGCAGCCACCTTCCCATTCCCATTTATAATTTTGATCTTTTTGAGGGTACAATACAGGTTCTTTATGCTTAGTGAAATGCTCACCGTCGAGGCTCCACGCAATTCCAATTCTTGAAGTGCCTGCAAATTTTCCTATCGTGTCTTCTGCTCTATACAAGAGAAAAAGAGTGTCGTTGCGAACAATGGCAGCCGGATTGAAAACATCTTTGTTTTCCCATGGAATCGATTTGTTAAGTATGGGACAAACAAAGGATCCATTTCCTTTTTCCAAAACCGGATTGAGAGTGTCGGCTTTTTCAAAAGGGATGAGAAATGAACTGTTTTGTTCGGCCGCAATTCCAGGTGTTTTCTTTTGAGGTTCTATGCAGGAAAACAAAACAAAAAGGCTAATTGGCAAAAGATACTTATTCATGGCAATCAAAAATTGATTCGTAAATATCTGTCTTTTCAAAGTCAAATGGTAGCCGTTGAAATAAAAAAGAGGGCCGAAGCCCTCCTTTTCTATTACAGATTATTGTATTCATAGATCTCGTCATCCAAATGATCGCCCGGCGCCACTTCTTTAATGGCTTTGATAATGCCGTCGTGCAAGTCGTAAACCCATCCATGAATATATGGATAGTTTCTTTCCTTCCATGCTTTTTGGATAATAGAGGTTTTTGCTAGGTTCATTACTTGTTCCCCTACATTTAACTCAACCATTTTGTTCACTTTCAAAGTTTCGTCTTGAATGCTGTCAACTTCGTCTTTATGATAACGGTACACATCTTTAATGTTGCGAAGCCATTTGTTGATGATTCCCAAACTGTTTCTAGTTAGCGCAGCTTTTACACCGCCGCATCCGTAGTGACCGCATACAATGATATGTTTCACATGCAAGTAGTTTACGGCATATTCCAATACGCTCAATAAGTTGAGGTCGGTATGTACAACCATATTGGCGATATTTCTGTGAACGAAGATTTCTCCGGGTTGAGTTCCGGTAATCTCATTGGCAGGAACGCGGCTGTCACTGCATCCAATCCAGAGGAACTCTGGCGATTGAATGTCTACTAAACGTGAAAAGTATTGTGGATCTGCATGAACCTTTTCAGCAGCCCATGCTTTGTTCTCGAGGAGTAATTTTTCGTATGCTTTCATAATTCAAAGTTAAGAGAGTTAGTTATTTACTTGTTGATTCCATGTTTTTTTATCTAGTTTGGCATATCCACCTGTTTCAACTTCCAATAAAGGCAAGCCAAAACTGTCTTGGAGCTGCGAATTCGGCTTTAGTGCCACTGAAATGTCTTTTGTGGGAGCTTCAATCATGAAGTCTTCAATTACCTCAACGATATCCTTATCAATAAACTCTGCCTTACTGGCGTCTATCAATAATTTACTATTGTCGGGAAGGTTTGAAAGATATTCCTTGATGATAGGCTTGTTGAGGAAAGAAACATCTTTTCTCAGTCGAATCAGATAGTTATTCTCATCTTTTACAAATAAGATGGCCGTTTTAAAGTTACTTCTCAGTACAAAGAAGAACCCAACTGCCAAGCCAAAAACCACTCCTTTTAATAAGTCGGTTAAAAGGATTGCAGCAATCGTTAATACAAAAGGCAAGAACTGGTTCCAACCTTTTTTGAAGTAGGTAACGAACAACGTAGGTTTTGCTAATTTGTATCCGGTGTAAATCAAGATACCCGCCAGTGCCGATTTTGGTATTAAATTGAGAATGTTTGGAATAAAAGCCACGCTTAAGAGTAGCAACACACCATGAACAATTGCTGACACTTTGGTTTTTGCACCGGAGCTTACGTTCGCAGATGAACGAACAATTACACTTGTTACAGGCAAGCCGCCGATCAATCCAGACACCAAGTTTCCCAAGCCTTGCGCTTTTAATTCTCTGTTCGTTGGAGAAATACGTTTGTAAGGGTCTAATTTATCGATCGCTTCCAAGCTCAATAAACTTTCTAAACTCGCTACTACCGCCAAAGTTCCCGCAGTGATCCATACATCGAAGTTCTTCCACATGTTAAAGTCTGGAAACGTAAAGAAAGAAAAGAACTCCTCTGCCGATTTTGCAATTGGAATGTTTACCATGTGCTCGGGATCGATCGCAAAACTGGAACCTTGTTTCTCAAAATAATAGTTGATGCCCGCCCCAACAAATACCACAAGCAGTGGAGCCGGAATAATTTTGAATATTCCTCCTTGTTTCAGGGCGATCTTGTCCCAAATAATTTGAATAAGAAGTGAAACAACACCAATTAGCACTGCAAGTGGAGTCAAGTAGTTCAATGCTTTGAAAATCTCTGAAAACGTGTTGTTGTCATCAACTTGAAAGAAGGCTTCATCGCCTTCATAGTCTTTATCGTAGCCTACTAGGTGGGGAAACTGCTTCAAAATCAAAATGAGGCCAATGGCAGCCAACATCCCTTTGATCACGCTTACGGGAATATAGTTGCCAATGATACCCGCTTTCAAATATCCGAGTACGATCTGAAATACACCACATATTACAACGGCTAAAAGAAATGCTTCATAGGTAGGTAGTTTCATAATAGCAGCAGCCACAATGGTAGTTAAACCAGCAGCCGGACCACTAACGCTGAGTTGCGAGCCACTGGCAACGCCAATTACAACGCCACCAACAATTCCGGCAATTAAGCCGCTAAAAAGAGAAGGAGCTTGAGAGCCCAAGGCAATTCCCAAGCACAAGGGTAAGGCCACTAAAAATACCACAATAGAGGCCGGTATGTCATTCTTTAATGAATGCACATAGTTGCGAAAACTGTTCATTTATCCAGTTTGAAATTGGTTAAGGAATAAAATATAAGAGAGTAACGAGAGACGAATTGTAGCTAAAAATAGAAACTCAAATTTGGTCCGGAGGCGGAGTAATTGTTGGGTAGCTCAATTGCTTGTCTTTTTTAAGTAGAAAGAACCAATTGTGCTTGTGATCGATGGTTATATCAAACTCGTATTGAGTTGCTTCGTGACAATATTCTTCTGTAAGTGTTGGACCATTGGGTGCTTTTTCATCAGGTCCGGCCGGATTGCCACTATTGCTGTCTTCAGTCTGTGGAGCCGAATCCTCATCTAATACAACTGAGTAGGTTTTCGTTTCGGCATTAGAATAAACATAGTAATTGGCAACCGTAAGAAACAGCAATAGACTTATACAGGCGATTGCGTTTACTTGGCAAGCCCATTTTTTGAATTGTTTTGCTATAACTGCGGTTTGTTTCAATGTGTAACAAAAATAAGAAGACCACCTCGTTATAACAATAAGAGGTGGTCTTTATCACAATTAATTACAAATTAGTGCTTGAAATGACGCAAACCGGTCATAACCATCGCTAAACCATTCTGTTGGCAGTATTCGATGGAGTCTTTATCACGTACCGATCCCCCAGGCTGAATAAAGGCAGTAATTCCTGCCTCATGGCCTAATTGTACACAGTCGTTGAAAGGGAAAAACGCATCACTGGCCATTACGGCTCCATTTAAATCAAATTTGAACTGGTGTGCTTTTTCAACCGCATGACGCAAGGCGTCAATTCGGCTGGTTTGACCACAACCTTTTCCAATCAATTGCTTGCCTTTAACAAGTGCTATAGCATTAGATTTCAGATGCTTACATACCAAATTCGCGAAAATTAGGTCTTGTTTTTCTACATCGTTACTGGGTCGCGCCCCTACTTCATTCCACTGATCGTAGTTGCCGGCATCGGTACCCTGAACCAGTACACCGTTTAAGATCGATTTGTATTGATGAGAAGAAGCAGGATGCTTTTTCAATTGAAGCAAGATGCGGTTCTTCTTTGTTTTCAAAATTTCCAAGGCATCTTCGTTGAAAGAAGGGGCAATCAATACCTCAAAGAAGATTTCATTGATTGCTTCAGCGGTCGCTTTATCAACGGCTGCATTGCAAACCAAAACGCCACCGAAAGCACTTTCAGGATCACCCGCTAATGCTGCATCCCAGCTTTCTTTCAAGGTAGTGCGAGATGCGATACCGCAAACATTGGTGTGCTTAATGATTGCAAAGGTTGTTTCTTGAAACTCTTGAATCAAGGCAACCGCTGCATCTACATCTACGAGGTTGTTATACGATAATTCCTTTCCGTTTAATTGAGTGAACAGTTCGTCCAGATTACCATAGTAAACTCCTGTTTGATGCGGATTTTCGCCATAACGGTTCACTTTAGCATTGGCAACCGATTCAAAGAAGTAATTACCGCTGTTACCATTGAAATAATGAGCAATGGCCACATCATAATGAGCTACGGTTTCAAATGCTCTCGCAGCAAATTGTTTACGCTGCTCAATACTTGTAGAACCCTGTTGCTCTCTGAGTAAGTTTTCAAGTGGGGTATAATCCGATTTCGCTGCTACCACCAGTACGTCTTTGAAATTCTTAGCGGCGGCGCGGATCATAGAAGGCCCTCCGATATCAATTTTTTCAATGATCGCTTTTTCTTCAGTTGTATTCGCTACCGTTTCTTCAAACGGATAAAGATCAACAATAACTAAATCAATTTCGGGGATGTTGAATTGCTTCATTTCCGCTACATCACTGGCCAAATCTCTTCTTCCCAAAATGCCACCAAATACAGAAGGGTGAAGGGTTTTAACGCGTCCACCTAAAATTGATGGATAGGTGGTCAGGTTTTCTACCGGCACTACAGGAAGTTTCAAGTCTTCAATGAATTTCTGTGTTCCTCCGGTTGAATAAATGGTGATACCAAGTTCCGATAACAGTCGAACGATCGGCTCCAGCCCATCTTTATAAAAAACAGAAATGAGCGCCGATTGAATTTTCTTGTCCATGATGCAGTATTGTGTATTAGATTGATTGCTTGTTTGGAGGCGCAAAGGTACGCCTCTACAACCGCTTCTCAAAAGCACCTTTGTCCACCATGAGCCAACAATTGATATTAATTTTTTTACTTAGTGCCTCAATTCTCCTCGTCTTCTCTAAGTTGTTGGAATTCAATACAATCAATTGTTTTGGACGATAGGTTTCAAGTAATGCAGCTACTTGTTTTTCAGTGGCTTTTCCAAGTACTAAGGTCTCTATTTCAAAAGAGGGGTCCGGTTTTATTGTCTTTCGGAAGTCGCCCGAAAAAAAAGCTGTCTTGATAGCGGGGATGTAAAAGTTTCCGGAGTCTGATACGGGAAGAAACACGGTATCTTTCACTCGGAAATGTTGCAGCATTTGTTTCATGTTCTGATGGTAGTAATATCCGCTGTCTTCTTGCGCCCATACTACGGCTCGGTCCCCTTCAATTAAAAAGAGGTGCAATTTTCGATTGTTGGCTACTACTAATTTGTGTTGTTGCGAGAATAAAAAGGAAATGGATGCTGAATGAAATGCAAATATTGTTGCAAATACGATGGCGCTTAAGCACCATCCTTTGGAACGATAAAGAAAAACAGCACAAGTACTTGTCATTAATCCGAATAAGAAGCACATTCCCCAATAATCAATCATAATAGGTTGAATGGTAGCTCCGGGTAACTGATCCATCCACGTCACAAATTGATTCATAAAAGCAATTCCATAATTTAATAGCCAGCCAATTTTTACGCATGCCCAAGGAAGGGGTGTTGCAATGCAAAGGATCAAAATTCCAATCAAGAGCAAACTGCTCAAGGGTACAGCTACCAAGTTCGTGATCAAGAAATAAGTAGGGAATTGATGAAAGTAATAAAGGCAGAGCGGCAATGTAAACACTTGTGCTGCCAAGGTTACACTGGTCATTTTCCAGAGCTGATCAAGCCAATAGTTTCTAGGTGCGTAATAGGTGTACAAGGGCTTCCAAGTCCACTGAATACCTGCTACCGCTGCAAAGGAAAGCTGACAGCCGGTATCGAATATCCAATTGGGTTCATAACAAAAAAGAAGGAAGGCTGCCGCGCAAAGCGTGTTAGGGGAAGGGCTGTTTCTATTCAATGCTTTTGCCAAAACAAAACCGCTGAACATTACAGCAGATCTGAGTACGGAGGGATTGGCGCCGGCCAGCCAAGAAAAGATCCAAAGTCCAGTCAATATAAAGATCGGTCGCAACCAACGATTCCATTTTTTTGATCGAATGAGGTTGGTGAGCATCTCGAGAATGGCATAAAGAATGCCAAGGTGCAAACCGGAGATTGCAATCACGTGCATGGTGCCTGTATTGGAATAAGCAGCAGTTACAGTAGGGTCTAAATCATTTTTGTATCCTATCAGCAAGGCTTCTGCCAGTCCATACGATGAACGATCCGGAATATAGGTTTTGATTTGCTGTAGCAAATACAACCGAAAGCACGCTAAAGAATAAAGCAGCCCTCTTTGTCTACTTTCAGAAATACGTTTGAATTGCGTTTGATCGAGGAATGCTTGTCGGTAAATCCCTTGCGAATTCAAATAATCTCGATAATTAAAGTTCCCCGGGTTTCCGGTATGTGCAATCGGTTCTAGCGAAGCATAGACCAAAAGTTGATCGTCAGTTTTCAATTCAGGTTTTTCTTTGAAGTACAACAGTATCTTTCCTGTTCCGGCTTCCAAGTTTTTTCTTTCTCTTATATAGTATTGAATGGTTGCTTCTGCTTTATAGGTTTTTCGTTTCTGCTCGGGATCTGAGGTCAACTTCACCAAATATCCTTGAGCTGTTTCTGGTTGATGAGAGATATGATTCTTGTTGCTCGTTTCTTCATGAACTATTCTAGTAAACATTCCCGCTAGCAGCACAGTTGTTAAAAGAGGCAAACTCTTGATCAATGGAAAACGAAATCTTAGATACTCTGCAAAAAGAGAACTTGTAATGTACAGGCAGATGGAAAGAAGGAATGCAAAGAGTATAAACTGCTCAGACAATTCAAAATAGTGTTGCAACAAAATGCCACCCGTAAAGGGTGGCAGTACTCTCAAAAAAGGCATTGGTTTCCATACAGGAACACTTGGATTTTTCATGGCTATCTTAATACTTCGTATAAACGAGGTAAAGTTCTGTTAGAATAAGTCATGTTCCAAGGCTCCGGGTGATATTGATTTGTATGGCACAAGTATCTTTAGGTTATAAGGTTGTAAGGCTTTAGGCATTAGGCTTTGGTGTTTCCTCTCGGTTTATCAAATCCACTGCACTATTTGCTTCTTTACTTCGCGAAACTTCCATTCCTTTTTCCCCTTTGCAACAAAAAAATCCCGGCTATCAGCCGGGACTTAAAAACTTAAAACCTATAACTTAAATCTTCTTACTTGCTCAAGTGCATGCTTCTTTCCTTATACAGTTGTCTGAAATAAGGATCTCTCAAGTCTTTCACAAAGCGGATCGCTTCGCCGGTTGATTTCATTTCAGGTCCGAGGTCTTTACTTACACCCGGGAACTTGTTGAAACTGAACACCGGTTCTTTGATTGCGTAACCGTTCAAGCGCTTGATGAATTTCTGATCTTTCAATCTCAATTCACCCAACATCACTTTTGTAGCTACGTTCAAGTAAGGGATTTGATATGCTTTTGCAATGAACGGAGTGGTTCTTGAAGCGCGTGGGTTGGCTTCAATTACATACACTTTACCGTCTTTGATGGCAAATTGAATATTGATCAAGCCTCTGATGTTCAAACGGAAGGCAATTTTGCGTGCATATTCTTCCATGGTTTCTACCACCAACGGAGTGAGGTTGAACTGAGGAAGAACCGCATTACTGTCTCCACTATGAATACCTGCGGGTTCAATATGTTCCATCACACCCATTACGTGGAAGCTTTCGCCGTCGCAGATACCGTCGATTTCGGCTTCTTGACAACGATCCAAGAAATGGTCGATCAAAATTTTGTTTCCGGGGATGTGTTTCAACAAACTTACTACCGCCTTTTCAACTTCTTCATCGTTGATCACAATTCGCATACGTTGACCACCCAATACATAGCTCGGACGAACGAGTACAGGATATCCAACTTTGTTGGCTACTTCAATTGCTTCATCTACATCGTAAGCAGTTCCGTAGTCAGGGTAAGGAATTCCGAGTTCTTTCAACATATCACTGAAACGACCGCGGTCTTCGGCAATATCCATATCATCGAAACTTGTACCGATGAGTTTGATTCCTTTTTCGTTCAAACGCTCAGAGAGTTTCAAAGCGGTTTGACCACCCAATTGAACGATCACACCATAGGGTTTCTCTAATTCAATGATTTCCCAAAGATGTTCCCAGAAAACCGGCTCGAAATAGAGTTTGTCGGCCATATCGAAATCGGTAGAAACTGTTTCAGGGTTACAATTTACCATGATGGCTTCGTAACCACATTCTTTTAGCGCCAACAAGCCATGAACGCAGCAATAGTCGAACTCAATACCTTGACCGATACGGTTAGGGCCTGAGCCTAATACGATTACTTTCTTTCTATCGGAAGGTTTGCTTTCGTTGATATTGCCGTTTTCGAAAGTGGAGTAGAAGTAAGGAGTTTTCGCTTCAAATTCTGCAGAGCAGGTATCTACCATTTTAAATACGCGGGTGATGCCGGCTGCTTTTCTCTTCTCGTATACTTGTTCGTCACTTCCATCTTGCATGATCAAAGAGATCTGCTGATCGCTGAATCCAAGGTGCTTTGCATCGCGGAGTAGTGATTCGGGCAAGTTGTTCAATTTGAATTTCGCGATCGTGTTTTCCATATCAACGATCTTGCGAACTTCATTCACGAACCATTTATCAATTCCCGTGGCTTTTGAAATAGTATTCACAGACACACCTTGCATCAAAGCGTCTTTGATACGGAAGATGCGATCCCATTTTGGAGTTTTGATGTATTCGATCAATTCCTCGGCCTTCATGATGTTCTTGGTGTAGTTACCCAAGCCCACAGCATTGTTTTCCAAGCTTTGACAAGCTTTTTGCAATGCTTCGGCAAAAGAACGACCGATGGCCATTACTTCACCCACACTCTTCATTTGCAAACCGAGCGTATCGTTGGCGCCTTTGAACTTATCGAAGTTCCAACGAGGCATTTTAACGATCACATAGTCTAGCGCCGGTTCGAAGAAGGCAGAAGTGGTTTTGGTGATTTGGTTTTTCAACTCATCGAGTGTGTAACCAATTGCCAATTTAGCGGCGATTTTCGCGATGGGGTAACCGGTAGCTTTAGAAGCCAAGGCAGAAGAGCGGCTCACACGTGGGTTGATTTCCACTGAGATGATATCTTCTGTTTCAGGGTTCAAAGCGAATTGTACGTTACAACCACCTGCGAAGTTTCCGAGGCTGCGCATCATTAAGATAGCTTTGTTGCGCATTTCTTGGAAAGCGGTATCGCTAAGGGTCATGGCGGGTGCCACCGTGATTGAGTCGCCGGTGTGCACCCCCATCGGATCTACGTTTTCAACAGTACATATAATAGTAACGTTGTCGTTTTTATCGCGAAGGAGTTCTAATTCGTATTCTTTCCAACCGAGCACTGCTTTTTCAACCAGTACCTCGTGGATAGGAGAAGCTGTTAAACCTCTTTCAAGGGCAGCATCCAAATCATCTTTGCTGTGAACGAATCCACCACCGGTACCACCCAAGGTAAATGAAGGGCGAATAACCAAGGGGAATCCAATTTCTTGCGCGAAGTCTTTACCCTCCAACATTGAGTTGGCTACTTTGGACGGAGCTACAGGAACACCGATTTTCACCATTAATTGGCGGAATTTTTCGCGGTCTTCAGCAGTTTGAATGGCTTTTACGTCTACGCCAATCATTCTCACGTTGTATTTCTCCCAAACACCCAATTCGTCGGCTTCCATTGCGAGGTTCAAAGCGGTTTGACCTCCCATGGTTGGAAGTACGGCGTCGATTTGGTTTTCTTCCAGGATTTGTTCAATACTTTCAACGGTGAGCGGCAGCAAATAAACTTTGTCGGCCATCATTGGGTCGGTCATGATGGTAGCCGGATTGCTGTTGATCAGGATCACTTTGATCCCTTCTTCACGAATACTGCGGGCAGCCTGAGAACCGGAATAGTCGAATTCACAAGCTTGTCCAATAATAATGGGTCCAGAACCGATGATTAATACTGACTTAATGGAAGTGTCTTTAGGCATTGTTGCGAGCGGGTTTTTTTAAAATCACAAATTGCGCAAAAGTAAGGCTGTGCAGGGTATTTTCGGGCAATTAAATCAACAATTTTGTCACTAAATTGAAAAGCCGCTATGGGCGGGGCATACAGGGGAAAAAAGTTGTGCTAATGGGTGTTAGGAAGACAGGAGAGAGGATGAGAGGGAACGAGGATAAGAGGAAGCGAGGAACGAGGATGATTGCGGAGAAAGAAGAGGGGGAGGAACATGGGGGGAGGGAGGAGGCTGGTTTTGCGAAGCAAAAGCAGTCCCGCAGGCGAAGCCGTTGCGGGAAGAGAGGAAATACTAATCCACGAAGGCTCATGGGCACAGAGATACGCTGCGTTGCCGCTGCGATCGCTGCGCCGCTGCGGTAAAGTTGCTTTAAATTTCGGGTTCTAATTTGAGTATCTGAGTTGAAATAGGGGTAGAAGGGGGATAAGATGAAACGAGAAACCAGAGGGAAAGACTTTGCGAATACTCTGCGGGCTTTGCGATCTTAGCGGTGAATATAGTTACTCATGAAAACAAAAAGCCCCCGTTTTGCAACGAGGGCCTGAATTGCTCTTGTTCCAAAAATTTATACGCGGTGAAAAGCTGCAAGTTCAATGTCATCTAAAACAACGCCGCCTTCTTTTTTCATTTTTTTCTGCTCAGCCATTTGCTGTTTCTCATTGAATCGACTACGGACACGAAACGCCCATTTCTGTTTGGCTTCGTTTCCTTTAAACAATCCAACAACTCCGCCCATGGTAATGGCCGTCAAAAACATCAGTCGATTCAAAAAAGTTTTCATAACAAAAAGTTTTACTTGTGAGCAATTATTAATTAGACAATGTATATACGTCAAATGCTGTTCCAGAGTTCAAAAAATACCCTACCCTTAAGTGGGTATTTATTAACAATTAACAATTACTCATGAATTAATTCATTTTTAATTCATGCACGATTTGAGAAGTTTTGGTTGATTTTCGTTATCGGTAGGAGCGACTGGGGGTATTGGGCTAGGTTCACTGTTAAACTAATAAAGGATCTTGAAATTGTCAAGTAGCCACCCGGAAAATAGAACGTAATTTTGCCAACTATTTGAAGAAATCAATGTTTTACTAGAAACAATTCTATGGCAGTAGTTCTCAAAGCAGGTGATAAAGCGCCCGCCTTTTCCGGGGTAGATCAAGACGGGAAGAAGATTAGTTTAAAAGACTACAAAGGCAAAAAGCTAGTGCTCTATTTCTATCCTCAAGATGGAACCCCCACTTGTACCGTTCAAGCGTGTAACTTAAGAGACAATTTTAGTGCCTTAAAAGCCGCAGGTTACGAGATTTTAGGCGTTAGCCCCGATTCAGTTAAAGACCATAAAAAGTTCGAAACCAAGCAATCACTTCCCTTCCGATTGATCGCTGACGATGATCATACCATACTTAATAAATACGGAGTTTGGGATGAGAAGCAACTCTACGGTCGTAAATACATGGGAGTACTCCGAACTACCTTTGTAATTGATGAAAAAGGAGTAATCACGCAAGTATTCTTAAAGCCGAAAAGTAAAATGCATGCAGAAGAAATTTTGGCTGCTGGAGCTCCTACCGCTCCTGTAAAACCCAAAAAAAGATGACAGTCACTTGATATTTAAAGAAACCCGAGCCGTTACATTTGCGTAACTATACTAAAAGGGGAACGAAAGTTCCCGTCCCCAGAAATGGGTTATTTTTAGTTTTAGGGTTTGGTTCCCCTCCCCGCTAGTCGAGGAGGGGTTTGTTTTTTGTAAAAAGAGAGAGAGGTAATTAATAATTAAGAAGT
>DGDD01000032.1:5536-5667 GCA_002385265.1 Chitinophagaceae bacterium UBA3961 | reverse complement strand
TTAAGAAGTAAGAATTAAGAATGGAACAGCCGGAATGCAGGAACGAGGATGAGAGGAGAGGAGGAACGAGGAGGGCAAGAAAGAACAAGAGGAGGAGCAAGGGGAGTGAATTAATAATTAAGAAGTAAGAA
>DGDD01000032.1:0-5185 GCA_002385265.1 Chitinophagaceae bacterium UBA3961 | reverse complement strand
AATTAAGAAGTAAGAATTAATAATGGAACAGCCGGAATGCAGGAACGAGGATGAGAGGAGACGAGGAACGAGGAGGGCAAGAAAGAACAAGAGGAGGAGCAAGGGGAGTGAATTAATAATTAAGAAGTAAGAATTAATAATGGAACAGCTGGAATGCAGGAACGAGGATGAGAGGAGACGAGGAAAGCAGCCAACTCTTGAATGTGGAAATGATATCCAAGGTGACTGCCAACGCTGCGCCGCTGCGGTGTAGAAAGGAGTGAGGGAAGAACAAGAGGTAATGTAGAAGTTAAAGAAACAATCCTGTACATCCTTTAATCCTGTAAATCCTGATCAGTGAAGAATGGGTTGTTTAAAAAAGACTACCATTGATGTGAAAACATTGATGATCAAACATTTTGAATTAACAAGTGCAAACTCTCGGTTATGTGTGACCTAAGTCACAGAAACCTACTGAATCTCAGTTGATTTATGTCAACAAATAAAATTTAATCAGTCATTTATCCACTTATACGATGGGTTTGGTCTTTCTGGTATGGTATTAGCCTTTGTTTTAATACCAAACCAAATTTCTAAAACTAAAAAAGCCAACCCATGAGAAAGCTACTTTCCATTATGGCATTCTTGTGCCTATCCGCGACGCTATACGTGTCGTGTAAGCATGAATTGCCGATCCCAATTTCAGGCGGCGGAACAGGAGGAACAACACCGCCCACCAGTACAGGTGGACAAAGTTGTAGTCCTGATACCGTGTACTTTAACAACACTATTTTACCGATCCTTACTTCTAATTGTGCGATGGCAGGCTGCCACGACGTAACGAGTAAGAAAGAGGGGCTCATTCTCAATAATTACACCGGCATTATGAAAATAGTGAAGCCGGGTAACGCAGCAGGAAGTTCCCTAGTTTCTGTGATCATTTCCAACGACCCCGGAAAAGTAATGCCTCCGCCCCCAATGGCGAAGTTGTCGACCTCTCAAATTGATGCCATCAAAAAATGGATCAATCAAGGAGCTAAGAACAATTCATGTAATGGATGCGACACGGCCAGCTTCACTTACAATGCAGTGGTAAAGGTTGTGATGACCAACAAATGCGTGGGTTGTCACAATGCAGCTAGCCCCGGTGGTGGCATCGATTTGTCTACACACGCCGGTGTAAAAGCGGTTGCCCTGAATGGTAAATTAATGGGTTCGGTAAATATGAAAGCCGGATTTGTTGCCATGCCGCTCGGTGGCTCTAAACTACCCGATTGTGAAATCAAGCAGTTACAGAAATGGGTAGACGCAGGCGCCCTGAACAACTAAAAATCAAAACATGAAAAAGTTACTGATCATTTCTATACTAACCCTCTCAGTAGCGGTTATGACTGGTTGTTACTACGATACAGAAGAATTACTATATCCGGGAGGAGTGAGCTGCAGTGGTGTAGCTCCCTCTTTTTCCAAAGATGTACAGCCGATTTTTCAAAGCAAATGCTCCCTTAGTGGTTGTCACAACACCGGCGCTACCAATACCGGTGGAGCACTTACGAACTATACTGAAATAAAGGCCAAAGCAGCTCCTTGTAAAACTTCTGTATTAAATGGATCCATGCCCAAAGGACTAACCTTAACAGCCGACCAAATTAAGATCATCAGCTGTTGGGTTGATAATGGATCTCAAAACAACTAAACATGAAAAAGAAAATACTAATCGTAGTGGTGGTTCTGGTATTAATTGGTGTAGGGTATGGAGTAAAGGAGTTTATGAGAACTCGCCCCGATTCAAAATCAGTTACACCTAAGTTTACAGTTACTGCTGTAGACATAATCAAAGAATTTGAAACGAATGAGGCCGCGGCAACAAAAAAATACCTTGCCGCCAATAGCATCATCCAGGTTAGCGGAGAAGTGAAAGACATTAAGCAGGACGAGAAAGGGTATTACACAGTGATGCTGGGTACGCAAGAATCCATGTCTACCGTACAATGCTCAATGGATACCCTTTATACTGCCGATTTGAAAGATCTGAAACCGCAACAAAAAGCAACCATTAAAGGGGTGTTTACCGGTTTTAATTCAGATGATACCGGATTGCTCGGCTCAGATGTAAAGCTCAATTTATGTGTACTCGTAATCGATAAAAACCAATAAAACCCATCTCTAAAACTAAAAGTAATCGTATGCAAACAACAATGAAAAACCTACTGGTAGCTTTATTATTTATAACTAGTAGCGCTCAGGCTCAAGACAAATTTTTTACAAAAACAGGAAAAATATATTTTGATTGCACCGGCGGCATAGAAAAAATTGAAGCCACTAATAAGTCAACCACTTGTGTGTTAGATTCGAAGGCAGGCTTGATACAGTTCAGTGTACTTCTCAAAGGATTTGAGTTCGAGAAAGCCTTGATGGAAGAGCATTTCAACGAAAACTATGTAGAGAGCGATAAATTTCCCAAAGCAACATTCGCGGGTACTATTACCAATAACAGTGAAATCAATTATGCTAAAGACGGCGTGTACACAGCGAAAGTAAAAGGAAAACTTACCATGCATGGTGAAACAAAAGATGTAGAAGCTATAGGCAAAGTAACTGTTAAGAAAGGTGCAGTGGTAGCGGCAGCCGACTTCAATATTTTGTTATCCGATTTTAAAGTAGCCATTCCTAGCGTTGTAAAAGATAAGATCAATAACAAAGTAACTATCACTGTTGATTGTCAACTCGATCCCCTAAAGTCATAAAAAAAGCTGTATGCGCAAACTAACATTCCTGTTTGCCGTGCTACTTACTTCATACGGGGTGAAAGCACAGCAGCCAGACCTTCTCAGTCTCGTAGGAGAAGAGAAGCCCAAAAAAGAATTTCAGAAAAACGCGTTTAAATCAACGCGTGTAATACATGGACAATCCATCGAGTTCCTGGCCAATGGAACCCTCGACTTCCGCATTCTTCACCGTTTTGGGTACTTAAATACCGGCGTTAAAAACTTGTTTGGTTTAGATCAAGCCAATATGAGAATGGGCTTGGATTATGGTATTTCCAAAAGAATCATGGTTGGTTTCGGCAGAAGTAACATAAACAAAGAAATGGATGCCTTTATTAAAATGCGTCCTATTTGGCAGGCAACCGGCGGTTGGCCGGTTTCGGTTGTTATTGTTTCAGGTATGACTTATACATCGGTTCCTTGGACCGATCCTTCTAGAAAAAATTTCTATACTTCACGTATGGGATTTTACAATCAGATCATCATTGGAAGAAAATTCAGTAATGGGTTTTCTATGCAGGTAGCACCTATTATGGTTCACAGAAATTTAGTAGACTCTGTTGCCAATCCGCACGATACGTATGCGGTAGAAATTGGAGCGAGAATTAAACTGAGTCAGCGGATTTCGTTTATGATAGATGCCCATCCAATTGTGTCCGGTAGGCCAACCGGCGCGAAAGACTCTTACGGTGTAGGCTTTGATATTGAAACAGGCGGTCACGTATTCCAATTGCATTTTTCAAATGCAACGGGAATGAATGAAAAGGCCTATATCACAGGAACAACGGCCGATTTTCTGAAGTCGGAAATTCGCTTTGGATTTAACTTATCGAGGGTGTTTACCATTGTAAAACCCAAAATGTATCGAAAATAGGTGAGAGGCTCTGATTCTATTCCGAACGCCTGTGCTCACCCGCAGGCGTTCACTATTTTATAGCACCCATTCTATCGATCCCCAATCATGGGCTTCTGTACCTTTCTCCCCGGTTATCAGTTGTCCCCGACTATTTACTCCTTGAACAATTGTTTCAAAAATAATCGGGCCTTTCTTCAATTTCACGAAAGCTCCCTTTTTATATAAACAGTTGTTGTAATCTGTAAGTAATTGACTCAGTTCTCCTGCGTTCAATTGATCAAACCTTAAGGTGAGAAATGACAGCAATTCTTGGCTCAATTGAATGGGATCGAATTGCTTCCCGGTTATTTGCCGTAAGCTTACTGCTTTCTTTTCTACCCCCGGAAAACTGGTTTGATTTACATTGATACCGATTCCTACAACGGCCCATTTCCATATAGGTAGGCCCAAATCCATGGAAATTTGATTCTCAATTAAGATTCCCCCTGCCTTTCTGTCCTGCCAATAAAGATCATTGGGCCATTTTATGCGCGTATCATCGGCAGACCCGTAATTTTTATAAAAATCGTAACAAGCCAGCGCAACAGCCATCGACAATGCCCACTGGTGGCTTATTTCGAGTTGTTCGGTACTGATTACAACCGACATAATAATGTTGGATCCGGGCTCTGTATACCATGTTTTACCTCTTTGACCTTTCCCGGCTACTTGCTCCATGGCCCAATAAGTGCTGCCATGCGTGGCCTCTCCGGCCTGTATTTTTGCCATGGCATAGTTGTTGGTGCTGTCAACCAACGGCAATACAATAAAAGGTTGTCCGAGAGAAGGTAAGATAGGTGTATGTGCCAACAAATTACTATTTTTGGTAAGCACGAAAATAGTATTTAGATAGTAACGTTTTATAGCTGATCTCTTTTTGGAAGCAAAGCTTCCGGATCGGTAAACTTTAAAAGAATTGATTATTGGAACCAGTGTCTAAGTTAGCAGCCCGTCGTAAAAGAACTACCGTAACGAGGCTCAATAAAAGCTCAAAGATTTACAAAGCCATTGTTCACGCTATACAAGAGAAAAAGGGAGAGCATATCGTATCTCTTGACCTCAGAAAAATTCCCGAAGCAGTTGCCGATTTTTTCATCATTTGTGAAGCTTCCAGCCATGTGCAAGTAAAAGCCATTTCCGGTTATGTGGAAGATTATGTGAAAGAGGTACTAGGTGAAGCACCCTACAAGCACGAGGGCATGAGTGGCGCACAATGGGTGCTAGTAGACTATGTTAATATTGTTGTGCATGTAATGCACACCGAAACTCGAAAATTTTATAAGCTGGAAGAAATGTGGAGCGATGCAGAAGCTGAGGAGCTATAATCTGCTTCCTTTTCGAACAATTATACCCCAAAAATCATTAAAAGAAACAAACAGAAGACCTT
The DNA here is from genome assembly GCA_002385265.1 of Chitinophagaceae bacterium UBA3961. Taxonomy (GTDB): domain Bacteria; phylum Bacteroidota; class Bacteroidia; order Chitinophagales; family Chitinophagaceae; genus Endoryza; species Endoryza foliicola. Next base: position 156 of record DGDD01000032.1, on the reverse strand, counting down.
AAACTTATGTTACCCAATAGTGGCAATAGAAACAATCTGAAAGACGACGGGCAGAGAAAAGGTCCCAAATTCAATATTTATTGGGTGTGGGCCATCATTTTTGTTGGATTGATCGGATTCCAAATCTTTGGTTCTTTCACTCCGGATGCTAAACAA
>DGDD01000259.1 GCA_002385265.1 Chitinophagaceae bacterium UBA3961 | reverse complement strand
CATGCTCGAAATGGCTTCGGACAACGATTTCGGCAGAGATAAAAAAATGGTACTATAAAAAGATAAATTATTGTGACTTGATACACAAGTGTGCAGTGGGACAATTTCGAGCGATAGCGAGAAATCTGGGTTATTTACTCCCTAGCCCGTCATTCCGAACGAGCATTTTTTGCAAAGCAAAAAAGCGCAGAGAGGAACCTCAAAACGGGTCTTATAGAAAGAATCCGATTTCGAAGCAATGACGCTCCATGCTATTAAGTGATAGGTTATTGAGTAATTTAGTTTTTAAGTTGTTTCACCATTGACTCATGGCGCTCATGTTCACGCAAGAATGCCCAAAAGAACAAATTCAAACCGGTTTCTTTTGTAACGCTCAAACTCAAAAACTAAACAACTAAATCACTCAAAAACTCACCAACGGGCTTTTAATATCAATTATTTTAACTGAATTAAAACTCTGCAGTCTTCGGTGTTCTTGGGAAGGCGATTACGTCTCTGATATTGCCCATACCGGTTACAAACTGAACCATTCTTTCGAAGCCCAATCCAAAACCTGCGTGAGGCACGGTACCAAAGCGACGCGTATCGAGGTACCACCACAACTCTTCAGCAGGGATGTGCATCTCCTCCATTCTCGCCAATAATTTTTCCATGCGCTCCTCACGTTGAGATCCACCCACAATTTCACCAATGCCAGGAGCTAGGATGTCCATGGCTGCTACTGTTTTTCCATCATCGTTCTGACGCATATAAAAAGCCTTGATCTCTTTTGGATAGTTGGTTAAAATAACCGGCTTTTTAAAATGCTTTTCTACCAAGTAGCGCTCATGCTCACTTTGAAGATCCATTCCCCATCCTGTAATCGGATACTGGAATTTCTTCTTCTTATTGTGATTGCTTTCTCTCAAAATTTCAATGGCTTCAGTATAGGTCAATCGCTCGAAAGCATTGTTCAAAACAAACTCCAATTTTTCAATCAAGCCCATTTCACTGCGCTTGTCTTGAGGCAAACTTTTTTCTTCTTCTTGCAAACGTTGCGCAAGGAACTCGAGATCTTCGCGATTGTTGTCCATCGCGTATTGAATGATGTACTTGATGAATTCTTCAGCAAGATTCATATTGTCTTCCAAATCATAGAAAGCCATTTCCGGTTCAATCATCCAGAACTCCGCCAAGTGGCGCGCTGTATTTGAATTCTCTGCGCGGAAAGTGGGTCCAAAAGTATAGATCTCACCAAATGCAGTAGCACCAAGCTCTCCCTCCAACTGACCACTCACGGTAAGGTTGGTAGATCTTCCAAAAAAGTCTTCTTTGAAGTTTACAGTACCATCTTCGTTTCTCGGAGTTTCATCGAAAGGAAGGGTTGTTACACGGAACATTTCACCTGCACCTTCGGCATCACTGGCTGTGATGATCGGCGTGTGCATGTATACAAATCCTTTTTCGTTGTAGAATTTGTGAACCGCAAAAGCCAATGCATGACGCAAACGGAATACAGATCCAAACGTATTGGTACGGAAACGCAAGTGTGCGTTTTCGCGCAAGAACTCAAGACTGTGTTTTTTAGGTTGCAAAGGATATTTTTCAGCATCACTATCACCCAAAATTTCAAGTGAAGTAGCTTTTACTTCTAATTTCTGACCTTTTCCAAGAGAAGGAATAACGGTACCGGTAACTTTCACCGAAGCCGAGGTGGTGAGGCGTTTCAGCGTAGCTTCGTCAAAAGCACCCAATTCCAATACCACTTGCAAATTCGCATTGGTAGATCCATCGTTCAGGGCAATAAATTGATTGTTACGGAAGGTTCTAACCCATCCCATAACGGTCACCTCCTGTCCGGCAGGCTCTGATTGTAACAATGTTTTGATCTTAATGCGTTTGTTGAACATATACTACGTGTTTTTAACGGACGGCAAAGATAGGAAATTTAGGCCGAGCGTGCAATTCAAAGGTTTTGAAACCCTTTCTGAAATTAGGAATCGGGAAGCCTCTCTGTTTTCTTAAATTCGTTACACAAACACTAACGAATGCGAATCATCAAACTGCTTTCCATTTTCTCTTTCTTATCATTTTTTACTTCAGTTAACCAAGTAAATGCGCAAGCATCTTCAGAGCCCGCTACTTATTGCAATCCCATTAACCTCGATTATGGCTACACACCCATTCCCAACTTTTCAACTTGGGGCCGACACAGGGCAACAGCAGATCCGGTGATCACTTATTTCAAAGGAGACTATTATTTGTTTTCGACGAATCAGTGGGGATATTGGTGGAGTCACGATTTGAGTAAATGGAATTTCGTTCCGCGCTTGTTTTTGAAACCCTATCATAAAGTGTACGATGAACTCTGTGCTCCGGCCGTGTTTTCGATGGGTGATACCTTGTTTGTAATTGGATCAACCTATGCGAAGAATTTTCCGATTTGGATGAGCACCAATCCGCGTGTAGACGAGTGGAAAGAAGCGGTTGATAGTTTTGAAGTAGGAGCTTGGGACCCGAGTTTCTTCTTAGACGATGACGGTCGGCTGTATTGTTATTATGGAAGCAGCAACTTGTATCCTTTGTATGGAATTGAGATTGACCGAAAAACCTTCAAACCCATTGGTGAAAGAAAAGAGTTGTTGCACCTCAATCATGAAAAGTACGGCTGGCACCGCTTTGGAGAATATTACGACAATACTTTCTTGGATCCCTTTATGGAAGGGGCTTGGATGAACAAACACAATGGAAAATATTACTTGCAATATGGAGCGCCTGCAACTGAATTCAGTGGATATGCCGACGGTGTGGCGGTAAGCAATAGCCCATTGGGTCCTTTTGAGCAGCAAGTCCACAATCCCTTTAGTTTTAAACCGGGAGGGTTTATCAGAGGGTCGGGTCATGGAGCTACGTTTAGTGATCGTTGGGACAACCTGTGGCACGTATCAACCATGGTGCTGAATGTGAAGAATAATTTTGAGCGAAGACTGGGATTGTGGCCGGCGGGTTACGACAAGGAAGGACTGCTGTATACGAATACGCGTTTTGGAGATTACCCTCATTATCTGCCCAAGGGAAAAGAAGATCATTTGGCGTCGAAGTTTACCGGTTGGATGTTATTGAATTACCAGAAGCCGGTATTGGTATCGAGTACATTGGGAGGCAATGCTGCGAATTTGGCGGTGGATGAAAATGTAAAAACTTATTGGAGTGCTAAATCAGGAAAGAAGGGCGAATACTTTCAAACTGATTTGGGTAATGTATCGGAAGTGCGAGCCATTCAAATCAACTATGCCGATCAGGATGTAGATTCTGCTTTCTTGGGGAAGATTCCGAATACCTATCATCAATACCAATTGTATCATTCAGTAGATGGAAAGAACTGGCAACTGTTGATAGACAAGAGCAATAATAAGACCGACGTACCACACGATTATATTGAATTGAAGACCCCCATCAAAACACGATATATTAAGATGGTGAACATTCACCTGCCCACCGGAACCTTTGCCCTTAGTGGCTTTCGTGTTTTTGGAAATGGTATGGGTGCAAAACCCGACAAGGTAAAAGAGTTCATGGTGCTGCGTGGTGAAAAGGACAGAAGAAGTGCCTGGGTTCGTTGGAGTCCGGTAACCAGCGCCTATGCTTACAATATTTACTACGGCATTGCTCCAGATAAAATGTACAGTTGCATCATGGTGCACAGCGCCAACGAATACTACATCAAAACCATGGACAAAGACCTCACTTATTATTTTCAGATCGAGAGTGTGAATGAGAATGGGGTGAGCGAGAGGACGAGTGTGATGAAGAATTAGGCGGGATTGTGCTAATATTTGATAAAAAGTGTATAACACTAACTATGTGGAATATAATAGGATGATGGTATAGCAATTTGATTGGTGTTTCGTATATTTACGTGTTGTGCGTAATATTCTATTATGAAATTCGACAGACTAAAATATCAACAGACCAAACAAGAGATAATAGACTTAATCAAGCAAACTCATGCATGGGAGACAGATGAAGGGTTTATTGCTGACGGAATTATTTGCCCAGACATTTACCAAAAGGAAGAACTAAAAATACTTGTCATACTAGCAGAATCTTATGGCTACAGCCACGCTCAGCTTGTTGACATCGAAGAACAGCCTAATGAAGATATTATGGGTGTTGGAAATCCAAAAGTTCAGACACCTAAGAAAATCGCGGCATTACTTTGGCTGTTGTTTAAGTCTATTGAGCACGGGCAAGAGATAGAATGGAGAGATTTTCCAGAATTTTTACAAACAAGTGATAATAATTATACAGAGCTACAATATGCCTTATCAAAAATTGCATGGATAAACGTTAAAAAGGCTTCAAAGATTATAGATGACGAAGACAATAACACAACTCGTTTAGACTACCCGGAAATTTATAACGCCGGGATTCGAAACAAAAACATCATTGAATTGCAAATAAATTCCATTGCACCGGACTTAATAATAGTTTTTAGTAATCCCGTTATTCATTGTTTGTACGACAACAAAATATTAGGGGACGGTATTGACAGACATACAAAATATAAAATTCAAATAAATTCGGCCGGACAAAAAATGATTTACATGAACCATCCAAGCTATTTGGCAGATTGGGGCTATGAAGGAATTTATGAAACCTTTCAAATTTTATACAGGGGCTTATGTGACATTACTGATACTACGCACAACATTGGTATTGCCAATAGTGGGGCTGGACGTAGCAACAATGGGTTGCGGTAATTCTTCTGTGCTGTGGTTCGGGGCTTGACGAATCCCGTGAAAAACGGGACAGGTGCCGCCCAGCTTTAGTTCTTAATATTTAACTTTATCAAAAAGCCAGTCAGAAGTTCCGGGCGGACGAATACAAAATTCCGCACAATCGGCAATACTTGCTCTTTAGCAACAATACAACTTAGACTATGACAATCATTGATGTTTTAAATACAATCAATATTCCCCCTAAGAGATTGTGGTGTTGAATTAAATAAAATGGAAAGACTTTAGTCATTTTACTATAGGCTTGAAATAGCTGATTTTTGTACGAGTAACAATGAGGCGCTCAATTTGATAAATAAAGTATTAGTTGAAGTTGAAGATTGTCATTCCGGTTTGGTGGCCGATGGCATGCCAGAGCTACAATATAGCGGTAGAATGTATCCAGTTCAGGAAGACTTTATAGTTCGAGACGATGAAAGAATTATTGCAAGAAGCAAAGGGAATGAAATAGTTATTGATAATGACGGTGACTTTGTAATTAAAGATCGAAAAACAGGACTAATAATTATTTCAAAGACAAGATAAAACTAAAATGGAAAACTTCAATATATTATTAGCGAAATCTACAATCAGGTTTCTAAATATTAATCTGACTCATTTGAAAAAACTTTCTATTGAAAATTTTAATGAGAAGTGCCTAATTTATGTCAACACTAATAAGTGTATTTTCAATATTAGTATTTCTAATCTTATTGTAGTTGAAGTTGATAACAATCAAGACAGATTTAACTCTAACTTTTACAATGAGACTTACAGATACCATTCAGTTGACGATTTCAAGAAACTTTTCAACAAGTTGGTATTAAGAGCAACAAATAAAGAAAGACAAGAATTAAAAGTCAAATATAAAGGTAGAGATTATCCAATTTATATTGAACTATCTAGTATTGACAATTATAGAAGTTTAGGTACAGAAAAAAAATATGATTTGAATATTTACGACAGTAAGGGCAAAGGACATTTTGTTGCACAAGTATCTGAATATCCGTTAGGTATCTTTAATCTGGTTCATGTTTTCGAAGGCTTTGAAATTCGAGAGACTGAAATAATAAATTTCTTCGAGTTAAAGAAATAGAAATATACTACTTCTAACATTGGTATTACCAACAGTCTGGCTTGATTTAGGAGTAATCGGTAGCAGTAGTTCTGTTGTACTTCGGTTCGGGGATCATTAAATAAAGACCAACGTTAGTTCTTAATATTTAACTCTATATTTTCAATCAGCAGCAGTTATCACCAGACGGAACACAAATTTCCAACATGCATTAAGCCTTGCTCGTTATATGTCACACAATTGAAACATACCGTACATATTCTAACACCCTAGACTTTGCCATGCTGCGCAACGCTATCTTTAGCACATTGCAGGGCACACAAAACCCTGACATAAAACAAGCCTTGCAACGAGCTAAAAATACCAACGCCCCTAGCCAACGTACAACCCAGCTGACAGAAATCTCATGGACTTCAATTCAAATCTGGGCAAGACAATTTTCATCAACAACTCAATGAAGCTATATAAAGCATTTTAGCTAAAGATTTTGGCAATTCAAAAAAGGCTGCTAAATTTGACAAAACTGTCAAGGTAAAATTTCAAGACCATGAAAGAAACATTTGGAGAGTATATACACAAGCTAAGGGTTGAAAACAACTTGACACTGACAAAACTTGCCGCAGCTCTCGACATTGACCAATCAACTTTATCAAAAATTGAGAACAATAAAAGAACTGTTCCAGAAGAAATACTACCAAAACTTGCAAAAGTCTTTCAGTTAGACAGAAAAAAATTAGACAGAGAGTTTTACAGTGAAAAAATCGCAATACTCATCTATAAAGAGGATAACTCGAAAGAATTATTTCAAATAGCCGAAGAAAAAGCGAAATACCTGCGATTAAAATCAACAAAAGAAGGAAAGCTAAATATCTAACTCATGTATAAATCGTATAAAGAAAATTCAGAATTGTCAGCAGTAGAAGAACCGCAGATACTGATTAATTTTAAAACAACAAAAAGTAAGGCAATAACTTTAACAAAAAAAACATACAAAGTTGTATCGCTTTTTAGCGGTTGCGGCGGTTTAGATTTAGGATTTACCGGAGGGTTTAATTTTAGAGATAGACACTTTGAAAAAAATAAATTCAAAATTGAATTTGCAAACGATATTGATCCTGCCGCAGAGTTAGTCTATAATTCAAACAAATCATTTTTCGGAAAACATTCTTTCGTAAAAGATGACATAAAAAACATTGCCATAAACACTATTCCTGATTTTGATTTTTTAATTGCAGGCTTCCCTTGCCAGCCTTTTTCAAATGCTGGTTTAAGAAAAGGCATC
>DGDD01000061.1 GCA_002385265.1 Chitinophagaceae bacterium UBA3961 | reverse complement strand
CTTTTATGGCATAGCGAGGTTCCTGCACAATTCAGAGGACAAGGCATAGGAAAAGAACTGGTAGAAAAAACCTTTGAATATATTATTGAGAACGACCTGAAGGCAATGGCAACATGTAGTTATATTCGCGCTATTGCAAGGCAAAATAACAAATGGCATAAGCACATTCAATTCTAAAAATAAAAAACACTATGAAACTCAATATAAACAACACATTCACGTCGCATCTGCCCGCCGACCCAATTGAAAACAACTTTGTGAGACAAGTACCAAATGCCTGTTTCTCCTATGTAAAACCAACCAGCCCAAAGAATCCTTCATTAATTCATACATCAGATGAATTGACTGACGCATTAGGGATTAATAAAGAAGATGTTTCTAATGAAGAGTTCTTAAACGTATTTTCGGGTAAAACAGTTTATAAGAACACAAAGCCTTATGCCATGTGCTATGGCGGGCATCAATTCGGTAATTGGGCTGGGCAATTGGGCGATGGCAGGGCAATTAACTTATTTGAAATATCACAAAACGATACTCAATGGGCACTGCAATTAAAAGGTGCAGGGAAAACACCCTATTCACGAAATGCTGACGGCTTAGCGGTTCTGAGGTCTTCCATAAGAGAGTATTTGTGCAGTGAAGCCATGTACCATTTAGGCGTTGCTACCACTCGTGCGCTTTCAATTTGTTTAACTGGTGATGTTGTTTTAAGAGATATGCTATACGATGGGCAAGCCGCTTTTGAAAAAGGAGCCATTGTATGTCGCGTTGCCCCTAGCTTTGTCCGCTTTGGGAACTTCGAAATACTTGCAGCGCAAGGAGATGTTGATACATTAAAAAAATTAACTGATTACACAATCACAAACTTTTATCCGGAAATTGACTTAAATAAAGGAGTAGATGCTTATGTGGAATTTTATAAATCAGTTATGGAGAAAACACTCAAAATGATAATTGAATGGCAGCGAGTTGGCTTTGTGCATGGCGTGATGAATACAGATAACATGTCTATTCTTGGCTTAACAATAGATTACGGCCCCTATGGATGGCTAGAAAATTACGACCCAAACTGGACGCCAAACACAACAGATGCTGAAAAAAAACGATATCGCTTTGGTAACCAATCACATGTTGCTTTGTGGAATCTTGTGCAACTAGCAAATGCGTTATTCCCTCTTATTGGTGATGTTAAAATATTGGAAGGGATTTTAGCTATATATCAAAAAAAATATGCGGCTCTACATATTGAAATGATGTTAAATAAATTGGGAATTAATGAATATACAGAGGAAAGCAGTGTAGTAATTAAAGATTTGAAACATCTGCTAGAAGATAGTGAGGTTGATTATACTCTATTTTTCAGAAAACTAATTGATTTCGCTCCGGAGAGCCCTCAAACCTTTTTAGATGTACTTCCTCAAACTAGTTATTCCAATAACTTTGCATTACACGCGGGCAAATGGAGTAAATGGCTGGAATTATATGCTAAAATCCTTGTACAAGAGCAAGATAGTCTTAGAAAACTTAAAATGAAAAAAGTAAATCCCAAATACGTTTTACGAAACTATATGGCACAATTGGCGATCGATGCTGCTGATAAGGGTGACTATTCGGTTTTAAAAGAGTTGTTCGAACTACTAAAAGCGCCCTATCATGAGCAACCCGATATGCAAAAATGGTTTGCTTTACGTCCCGATTGGGCTAAAGAAAAAATTGGCTGCTCACAGCTGAGTTGTAGTTCCTAAAATACAGGAAAAATTTACAATAAAAATGTGTTTTTTATACACTCCAGGAAATAAAGTCCATGTATATTTAGCTCAAATAATTTATTTAAAAATCACCTAGAATGAAAATTAAATTAAGCATCATCGCAGTCATTGCAATTATATCACATTTGTGTAGTTGTAGCGATTCTGAAGAAAAAAAACAGAAAATAAACAACCTGAAAAACTAGCACTAGGTTACATTTACACCACAACCAATGGTGAAGGCGAAAATAAGGTAATACAACTGACACGCTATAGTGATGGTAGTTTAGGAGATGAAAAGAGCTATAGTACAGGAGCAAAGGGAGGCTCTGACCATGCGGCTCCGGCACATGGCGACTATGATGCGCAAGGAGCTACAAAAATAGTAGGCAATTGCTTACTAACATGCAATACAGGAGCTAATTCAATTGCTGTTTTTCATGTCGATAAAAAATCAGGCAGTTTGCACTTTGTTGCAAACACACCATCCCATGGAACAAGACCCGTAACTATTGGATGGATGCCTGTTGCGGGGTCCGAAAACGAATTCTGGATTCTAGTGGGAAATCAGTGGAATACCCCTACTGTAATATATGATGGAGATAAATTACAACGCCTGCCAAGTGATGATTTCTTTAAACAAGACCTAACGAAACCAGATCCTACAGATAAAGAACGGACGGTTCAGCTTTTTAAATTAAACTCCAATACAGGAACATTAACTTATCAAAGCCTGGTAGGTGAATACAACCGCCAAAATGGCGGACCTTGTGATGTTAAATTTAGCCCTGATGGAACAAAATTGGCCGTTACATTATGGGGGGTGCCTCATTTTTTAACTGCAAAACCAATACTTAAAGAAACACGACCAAGCTGAGTGTATGTTTACGATTTCGATAATGGTAAAGTGTCTAATCCTCGTTATTTTGAAGAAGAAGGAATAATAGGCTCAGTAGGATTTAACTGGAGCAAAAATAGCGATATGTTGTATGTTTCCAACTTTAACCTGATTCCTGAAAAAATTGATCAGGGACTAATGATTTTAAAAGATGACAAAACAAAACTATCCAAAATTAAAACCTTTATAACAGGCATTGATGGTAATGTAGATGAAGCCTGCTGGACAGCCGTATCGCCTGATGCAAAAAGACTGTATGTGTGTAGTTTTTCTACAAATGTATTGGGAACTTACGAACTTGATGAAACAGGCATGGTTACAAAAAACATAGGCTTCGAAAAACGAGGAGATAACGCACCTATTGAAGATAGTAAAGATATTTATGTTACACCAGATAATAAGTTTGTTTACTTTTTAGGCTCACTTACATCATATTCAATTAGCCGTTTCGATATAACAAAAGATGGAGTTGCCTATAAATCGCTTTACAATATAGAAGCCACAAAAGATAAAATTGGGCAAACGGGAGTGTATGATTTAGGAGGCCTGGATGGCTTTGACATTGAAAAATAAACAACAGAATTAAAAAACAAGTTAAAACAAGAAAAATGGACAAGCAAAAAATTAAGGAAGCACTTATCAAACTGGAACAAAATCATATTGAATTAACAGTAAACGATTATGAAGATTTTTTAACAAACAGCACACCTAAGGTAGGGGAAGTAACAGACCCAGATGATAATTCTCATTTGAATCAAAGCCTAGATGTAGCGAAAAAAATTGACACTGTTATACATGAGCACGCGCATCATTTGGAAACTATAAAATCACTTAGCTTCGAGCCAACTACAATTGTTGAGCCTGGCGCTATTGTGAGTGTTAATGGTCGCTGCATGATAGTCGCTGTCTCTAAATCACAATTTGAAATTGATGGCCGTAAATTTATGGGGATTGCAACAGATGCGCCTATATATGGGTGCTTAAAAGGTAAAAAAGCAGGCGATGAATTCATTTTTAATCAAAGAAAATTTTTAATTGAGGCAATTAACTAACAAAAAAACATGGAAAACGTAAATAGAATTGGGCTTGACACCAAGAAGTCGGAGAATTTAGCAAATAAATTAAATACATTATTAGCCAACTACTCTATTTTTACTCAAAACACACGTGGTTATCACTGGAACATTAAAGGAGAAAAATTCTTCGAATTACATGAAAAATTCGAGGAACTTTACAACGACTTGTCTACTAAAGTTGATGAAGTTGCAGAACGTATCCTAACATTAGAACATGCTCCAAAACACAATTATTCTGATTACAAAAAGTTATCCACTATAGCTGAAGCAATAATAGAAACAAGCAATGGCATCGAAGGAGTAAAAGATGTTTTAAACTCTTTCAAAATTATAATCACCTTACAGCGCGAATTGTTAGAAATAGCAAATGATACCAACGATGAAGGAACTGCTTCGTTAATGAGTGAATATATTGCTTCTCAGGAAAAACTAGTGTGGATGTACTCATCATTCTTAAAAAACTAATATTATGAAAATACTCCATTTAGATAACTCTAATTTTGGCGAAGCCATTTTAAATAATGAAGTTCTGTTAATAGATTTTTACGCTGATTGGTGTGGCCCTTGTCAGGCTTTACATCCGGTACTCGAAAAAGTGGCTGCTCAAATGGCGGGAAAAGCATCTGTTGCAAAAGTAAACGTTGATAATAGTTCTGAACTAGCAGGTGAGTTTGGGGTACGAAGTATCCCAGCGCTTTTCTTTGTAAAAAAAGGGAAAATAGTGGCAAAAGCAGTAGGAATGCAAAATGAACAAAACCTTATCCATAAACTAAACGAAATAATTACAAATGGCTAATCATAAAAAAGCTTGGGATCACATCAAATCAAAAGAGGATTTGGGAAAGATTATTGACGAATCTGTGGTAAAACCACAAATTATTTTTAAGCATAGTACGTCCTGTGGAATCAGTGCTTATGCTTATGAAAAGCTGGCAGAAGGCGCAGGCTTGTTAGAGGAAAAAGCTGATTTTAATTATTTGGATTTACTAACCTATCGTAGCGTTTCCAATTATATTGCTGATGTACTTAAGGTGTTGCATCAGTCTCCGCAGATTATCGTATTGAAAGATAAAAAAGTAGTATTAACACTTAGCCATAGTAGTATTCAAGTGGATAAAATACTGTCTAGTTTATGATAGTGAACAGGGAAAATATTGAGCGATTTATTAATACTGAGCGTGCTGTTAGCAATATTGGAAGAATTTTGGGGGCTATCTCTAAAGCTTACATTGAACCTGAAGCTGACGATAGCCATACTAATTTTTTTTGGTGCAGCACTAATTTGCACCTAGAAACAAGACACATACATTTACCCAACGATGAGGTCTTAAGCGTTTCCTATCACCCTTCGCACTTTCACATACATTTTGAAACAGAGACGGAGACAAAACCAAAACAGGAACAACTAGTTCTTTTAAAGAACAATTCGTTAGATTATGTCCTAAAAAAAACTGCTGAAACTCTTTCAAAATTTGGATTGGACCCCAAAAAGTTCCATGATCACGTGGAATTCAGATACCCTGAACTCACTAATATTAATGGGAAATTATTTACACCAGAAAAATCATTAATTCACCAGTTTGAATTAATTCGATCATCAGCCAACAATCTGCTAATAAGTTATATTATTTCAAACAACATCCACGCTGAACTTCCTCGGGTATGGCCATATAATTTTGACACAGGTATTGTCTGTTTTTTAGATGACAATATTATTCAATATGCGGGATATGCACCGGCAGATAATGAGGTGTGTAAAGTCCCTTATTTTTATAACAGTTTTTATAAAAACAACCAGCAAATAATTTCGGATTCGGTTTTAACCGTTGGAGAATGGCAAAAGGAAGGATGGAAAGGAGCAATTCTACGAATGGATGATTTCAATGATAGTGCTGAATTCTTAGATGCTGTACTACCATTTATTAAGCAAAGTAGTGAACAAATTAATAAAACAATAAATTAAATGAATAAAGAGAATCTAATTTTTATAGTAGCAGATTTAATTGATCAAGGCTACAAAGAAGACTTTAAAATAAAGTGTAATATTCTTTATGCAACAGAAGCTAAAAAAAGCTTTAAGATGGAGGATTTTGATATAGATCTATCTTATAAAATTATAGAGAGCAGTGAGGCCGAAGATGGTGATGTACAGCGATTATTTGCCATAACAAGTAAAGATAAAACGCTAAAGGGATTACTTATAGATTCACTCAACAGGGTTGAGAGTATTGATTCTGAATCTATTCAGCATAAATTTCAGGAAAATTCTGAAACAAAAGTTATTGTTGACCAAGAGAGCGCACTGAAATACAATCTAAGAAAAATAACAAAAAATATTTATTTGGAAAATCCTGAAAGATTCTCTTTAAGAAAGGGATTCCCCGACTTTCCACGTTGCCCTTTCGGGAATAGTTTTGAAGCTTTAGGCTGGGATAAAGAAAAAAAGGAATACGTTTGGTTGGTAACATCAGTTATTAAGGACAAAAGTTTGAAAGTAGAGAATTATAATGAGGAAAATTAAAATAATTGACATTATATAATGGAGTGGTATCTGCCAATAACAATAATTCCGGGAGTCGGAGTATTAATAGTTTCCACAACTAATCAATTGCTTGGAGTAAATGAAGAAATTAGAATACTGCTCAGAGAAAAATGCGATGATTTTCAAAAAGAAATTATTACTCTAAAGATTGCACAACTTGGAAAGCTAACCCATGCAACTTTTTTCCTGTACTTATCTTGTAGCTTTTTTGTTTGTTCAGGAATAGTTGGTGCATTTTTACAGATGAATGAAGCTCCTAATGTTTTATTAATTTGCGGAACCGTTTCTTTACTTATTTCACTTGCCATATTAATTGTATATGGTTATAAACAAATTATCATCCGTAAAAAACAATTCAATAAAATCATAAATAAAGCATGACAAAAGAGGAACTATTAGAAAAAATAAAAAGTGAAGGCTATACAGTTAATCTGACTGTAGCAAACGATTGTTTGTATTGCTCAGCCACTGACACGAGCTACTACTAAACCAGATAGAAATTATAGATGAGTTTACCTTTATTGAAAATAA
>DGDD01000206.1 GCA_002385265.1 Chitinophagaceae bacterium UBA3961 | reverse complement strand
CTGCTTGATTTGCCGGACTCACTCTTTCCAAAGATCCGGTTCCATCTAGCTTGGTGCGGTAGAGGTACTTTTGCGTAGCATTTTCAGGGGCAGCATGAAAATACACATAGCCGGTTTTTTCATTGATGGCTGCAATATCCATTACATCATAATCTCCCTTGGTGATCAAACTTGCATTTCCGGCTCTATCAATCTTATACAAATGACGCCAGCCATCCTGCTCACTGGCCCAAAGAAATGACTTTCCATTGTCGAGCCAGTCCCAACCTCCCCAGATATAATCATTGTCCCATAATGGCAGGATATCGATCCAAGCATTATCAACTTCCTTGTAAATGGGTTTTACTGCTCCTGTAGCGGCAGTAGCTACATAAATGGTACTTTGATTTTGTTTGCGGTTCAAATGTTGCAGAATGAGTTCTGTACTGTTTCCCGCCCATTCCAAGCGAGGTACATAGCTTTGTAATACAGGATCAGTAGGCACATTCATCCATTTGGTTTGTGCAGTAGCGATAGACACCACTCCTATTTTAAATGGAGAAGGAGCTTCACCCGATACCGGATATTCTACGGGAACAGCAACCGGATAAATGCTATCTGTGTTGTTAACCATCAAATAGTCTTTGGTACCACGAGCATCAATTTGCCAGTAAGCAATTTGCTTGCTATCGGGGCTCCAGCGAAATCCGTCTCTACAGAAAAACTCTTCTTCATAAGCCCAATCGAAAGTTCCGTTTATTATTTTTCGGTTTCCCTTGGTAGTAAGGGCCTTTATTTTGCCGGAAGCGATGTCTTCAACGTAAATGTTGAAATTGCTCACATAGGCTACTGATTTACCATCGGGCGAAATTTTTGCAAACATCAATGAAGACGCCGGCAAACTCTTTCCAATTTGCTTTAAACTATTATTTGATTTATTGTAAATCCAATAGTCGCCCTTGGTTTCTAAACGCCACACCCGTTTGGTATTGGTAAAAATCAACACTTGATTTCCATCGTTTGAAAAACGAAAGCTTTTAACTACCAGTGGCGACCCTCCGCCTTTTGGTGTTAACTGTGCTTTTGAAACAATCACTTGTTTGTTGAGTGAAGGCAGTTCAATTCGTTGAATATCGGAACCATCGAATTGAAAGTATGCTTTTCCGGAATTCTCCCATTGAAATCCTTCCTGAGCTGTAACCAGTTGAAAGAAAATAATGGAGAAGCAAAGTGCAAGAACGAATTTGAGACGCATGAGTACTAATTTCTTCCAATTTAAGGATTTTAGAATACTATGCTAATCTTCCGTTTCGAAATAGGATGAATGGCGCGTTTTCGCGCTAAAAAAGAAAAAAAAATCCCGCAGTTACCTGCGGGACTTGTATTAAGGTAGTGAGAAGATTATTCTTCCACTTTAGCTTTACCTTTTGATTTCGCGATTACTTCTTCTGCGATGTTGTTTGGAGCAGGAGCGTAATGGCTGAACTCCATGGTAGAAGTTGCACGGCCAGAGCTCAAGCTACGCAACTGAGTTACGTATCCGAACATTTCACTCAAAGGAACTTTCGCTTTGATAACTTGTGCACCGGCACGAGTATCCATACCTTCCAACATACCACGACGGCGGTTCAAGTCACCGGTAACATCACCCATGTATTGTTCTGGGGTAATTACCTCAACTTTCATGATTGGCTCCAACAAAGTTGGTTTTGCTTTACGAGCTGCTTCACGGAAACCACTTCTAGCACACAATTCGAATGACATAGAGTCAGAGTCAACTTGGTGGAAGCTACCGTCGAATACGCGTACTTTCATGTTTTCTACCGGATAGCTAGCGAGTACACCGGTAGACATAGCTGTTTCGAAACCTTTCTGAATAGCAGGGATAAATTCACGAGGGATAGAACCTCCGAAGATATCGTTAACGAACTGCATGTCTTTACCGGGGTTTTCTTTCAACCATTCTTCATCGGCAGGACCGAATTCGAATACGATATCGGCGAACTTACCACGACCACCCGATTGCTTTTTCAATACCTCTCTGTGTTCTACAGTTGCTTTGAAAGCTTCTTTGTAGGCAACCATTGGAGCACCTTGGTTCACTTCCACTTTGAATTCGCGACGCATACGGTCTACGATGATTTCTAAGTGCAATTCACCCATACCTGAAAGGATGGTTTGACCGGTATCTTCGTCGGTTTTAACGCGAAGCGTAGGATCTTCTTCCACCAATTTAGAGATGGCCATACCCATTTTATCTACGTCGGCTTGTGTTTTAGGCTCAACCGCTACAGAGATTACAGGCTCAGGGATGAACATGTTCTCCAATGTAATTGGATGATCTTCGTTACACAAGGTATCACCGGTTTTGATCTCTTTGAAACCAACTGCTGCACCGATATCACCTGCTTCGATGAAATCGATTGGGTTTTGTTTGTTAGCGAACATCTTCATGATACGGCTGATACGCTCTTTCTTACCGCTACGCACGTTCAGTACATAAGAACCTGCATCGAGGTGACCAGAGTAAACACGGAAGAAGGCCAAACGTCCTACGAAAGGATCGGTCATGATTTTGAAAGCCAAGGCAGCGAATGGTTCTTTTGCATCAGGCTTACGAACCAATTCTTCACCTGTTGAAGGATCTGTTCCTTTGATCGCTTCGATATCGAGCGGAGAAGGGAGGTAACGGCAAACAGCATCCAATGCAGTTTGAACCCCTTTGTTCTTGAATGAAGAACCGCACATCATTGGAACGATGCTTAAGTCGATCGTAGCTTTGCGGATCGCTTCGTGCATTTCGTCTTCAGTGATTGAATTAGGATCTTCGAAGAATTTCTCCATTAATTTGTCGTCGTATTCAGCAACGGCTTCAACGAGTTGTTGTCTCCACTCATTTACTTCATCCAACATATCAGCAGGAATTTCGATTTCATCGAAAGTCATTCCTTCTGTTTCCATGTGCCAGATGATACCTTTCATTTTGATAAGGTCTACCACGCCTTTGAAGTTATCTTCAGCACCGATTGGCAATTGTAAAGGAACGGCTTTAGAACCGAGCATTTCACGAACTTGTTTTACCACGTTCAAGAAGTCGGCACCAGAACGGTCCATTTTATTTACGAAACCGATACGCGGTACGCGGTAACGGTTGGCTTGGCGCCATACAGTTTCAGATTGAGGTTCAACACCGTCAACGGCTGAGAACAAAGCGATCAAACCATCGAGTACACGCATTGAACGTTCAACCTCTACGGTGAAGTCCACGTGACCTGGAGTATCGATAATGTTGAAATAATATTTTTTAGTGTTGGCATCAGCTTTACCCAAAACAGTTGGGAAGTTCCACTGACAGCTAACAGCTGCTGAGGTAATGGTGATACCTCTTTCTTTTTCTTGCTCCATCCAGTCGGTAGTAGCGGCACCATCGTGTACCTCACCGATCTTGTGGATCATACCTGTATAACGGAGGATACGCTCCGTAGTGGTGGTTTTACCGGCGTCAATGTGCGCGGCGATACCAAAGTTTCTTTGAAATCTTAAGTCTGCCATGACTTTTGTTTTGTTTGTTTATCGTTTTAAAAATCTTGAATCTACTATGGTGTGTGCCTGTGTTTCAATCTTCACGAATCAGAAAATATCAGGCTTTGAGATGAGTTATCAGCAGGTAAGAGTAGGGTAAGGAACCACCTTAGTGGGACCAAATTGCTGATATGTGGGGATTATACTCTCATAGATCGCCAAACATCGCAGACCCTTCACGTCTACCCGATTCACCTATGTTCTGGATTTTGGCGCTGCAAAGTTAGGGAAAAGAAGGGAAAAAACAAAAAAGAGGGGGAAGGCGAGAAAGAGGAGTTAATTAATAATGAATAATTAAAAATTAATAATGAAACAGCCGGGAGGGAGGATGCGAGGAACGAGGAGGGAGGAACGTGTTTTCGAATTCTTTGCGGACTTAGCGATCACTGAGGAGAGTAAAAAAAATCCCGCAGGAGAATCTGCGGGATCTATATCCAAAATAAATATTGAATGCGGGTTATACGCGGAAGTGAGCGAAAGCCTTGTTAGCTTCAGCCATACGGTGAGTGTCTTCTTTCTTTTTGTAAGCAGCACCTTCACCTTTGCTGGCAGCAACGATTTCGTTCGCCAACTTATCGGCCATGCTACGTCCGTTTCTTTCACGGCTGTAGCGGATCAACCACTTCATGCTCAAAGAAACTTTACGCTCAGGACGAACCTCTGATGGGATCTGGAAAGTAGCACCACCGATACGACGGCTACGTACTTCAACAGCAGGGGTAACGTTTGACAACGCTTTTTTCCATACTTCGTATCCGTTCTCACCGGTAATTTTAGCTACGCGGTCAAGAGAATCGTAGAAAATATTGAAAGCAGTGTTCTTTTTACCTTGCCACATCAAGTTGTTAACAAAGCGAGTCACCTGTACATCGTTAAAACGACCATCGGGTGCTAAGGGAATCTTTTTGACTTTAGTCTTCCTCATTTATTGAATGATTTGAGATACTCTAATTATTTTTTAGCTTTTTCACGTTTAGTACCATACTTAGAACGGCTCTTCTTACGATCTTTCACACCGGCAGTATCCAAACTACCTCTCACGATATGGTAACGTACACCTGGAAGATCTTTTACACGACCACCGCGCACCAATACGATTGAGTGCTCTTGTAAGTTGTGACCTTCACCCGGAATGTAAGCGATTACCTCCACTTTGTTGGTCAAACGAACTTTAGCCACTTTGCGCAATGCAGAGTTTGGCTTTTTAGGAGTGGTAGTGTACACACGAGTACATACTCCACGGCGAAACGGGCAACTATCTAAGGCTCTAGACTTACTTTTGGCCTTGATAATTTCTCTTCCTTTACGTACTAATTGTTGAATTGTAGGCATTATGAACCTTTTATTTTGGGACGGCAAAGGTAAGGGCTTTTAGGAAAAAATGAAAAAAACAACTGAAAAAATCTAAGTTTTTTCAAAAAAACTCAACATATCCTCCTAGTCCACACAGATACTCAATCCCATTTTTTATATAATATTCTAATTATCAGTCTTTTATTGATCAAGGTAGTAAAGGTGGGTTTTCATAAGCCCGTCCCCCATCCCCGGTATATTCCAGTTTCATTTTCAAAAAGGAAATCTTATAGCCGATCCCGGAGGCGCAAGTTACCAAAACTCCGTCTCCCGATTCTTCAATAGCGGGCACATAAACCATCATGGGTTCAGGAGCCAAATCGAGTCGGTCGCCTTCTTTTGAAACAAAATTGGTCCACCCCGTTACAGTCGCCTTCCAATTCACCGCTATCGGAAACTCCAAGTAATTGATAAAATAACAGAACTCCGTAAAGTTCAACGGCTTTGTTAAGGACCCGACCCACGAATCCGGCCCTACCTGAATAAAATGAATGCTTTCCAAGAAATGATCCATTTCATAGGCCGTTTCAAAGCCCCGAACAATTGCTTCCAAATTCTCAAAGCTGCCATTCTTGATGCGAATTACCTGCGCTACAGTGTTGAATCGGGCCGGATGTACCAATGCATCCTCTTCGATATCCATGGGGTGTTTAGACATCCGCTTTCTCAATCCAATGGATTGAATCAAGAGAGCCCCTCCAATTAAAACAACTAGTATAACAGTAATATATAATGACATGTTATTTGATTCCTACTTGGTTCGCGAGGGCTTATTTTTTCCTCGACACATCATGAATCTCCCCTTTATCGAGAAGTGGGAGTAATTCCTTTCTGGCCATGTAAACGGTTATAGGTAAATAAGCACTATCGCCGTTAGCCGGAATTTTGTGCAGCCCGCTGATCTTATTCACTTCGTAATTATTCATCCAGTAACCGATACTGTCTTTG
>DGDD01000193.1 GCA_002385265.1 Chitinophagaceae bacterium UBA3961 | reverse complement strand
ATGTTTACTATGGTTAGTGCTATTCTTTTGTGAAGGTTCCACTTTTCAATTGCTAGACCTAACATAAAACCACCCATGAATAGGAAAATTATAGAGTCGCCATAGCCAACTGCTACTTCTTTTATGGGCGCAATTTTCATGAGAGGAAATAAAACCAAGGGTACCAGCGCTACTGCCGGCATTGGGAGTGCCTCACTTACCCACCAAAAAATCATCAATACGGCCACCGCAAGAACTTTAGCTGCTTTTTCATCAACGCCCAGTGGATTGAGGGTTAGAAACAACACAAACAGAAAAATTCCAATAAAGAATAAGAGAAGTTCTTTGGCTGTAGCAGATAACTGTTTCAAAGCAGGTTATTTTTTCGTTAGCGACTTGGTTTTGCTAACATAAGGATTATTTTTTAGAATAAACCGGTAGGGCCATCGGGCATGTTCGCCGGCATAGTCAACTCCAATTCTTGGTGTTGCCAACACTGCTCCTTTTTTAACCTGAAACCCATCGTCTTCAATTCTTATGATTCCCGAGACCAGATCCACTCCATTGTGAACTTTTGAGAGTCCCAAGGCTTTACACAAATTCCCGGGGCCCCTTGTAATCGTTGGATCCCCTAATTCTTTACCCGTTCTCTTAGCCATCAACTCCTCTCCTTCCAAGGGTTCTACGGCTCGAATCAGCACTGCGTGAGGGTGCTCTATTTTATTGGTTACTACATTAAACATGTGGTGCAATCCATAGCATAAATACATGTACACTTTTCCGCCTTGTCCAAACATAATTTCAGTTCTCGCGGTTCTTCTATTGTTCCAAGAATGAGCTGCGCGGTCGGTAATTCCTTCATAGGCTTCGGTTTCTACGATGCGCCCAACGGTCTTCCCTTCCGGAAGTTCTGCAACCAGGCGCTTGCCCAATAAGGATTTTGCAACGCTTGTTACATTGGGGTTTTCGTAAAAAGATCGGGGTAATACAGGAAAGCTTGTCACAACGCAAATATTTACCTAAGTTTGGCGGCTTCTGAACCCGAAAACTACGCTAAATCAACGAAATTTACCGCTGTGCTGAAAGAAATCGTAATTGCTATTGAGGCTTTTTTCAGAGCGCATCGTTTTATCAAAAAACACAAGCTCTGGCGCTGGATCTTGATTCCGGGACTGCTTTACATGATCTTATTCATGGCAGGTATGTATTTTTTCTGGAAATCGAGCGATAGTGCCATAAGCTATCTTTCCAATTTAATTGGTATCAGCAAATGGCTGCACGCTTTACACAATCAGTTGATCAGTTTCCTTTTTACTATGGGAGAATTGATGCTGCGATTGGTCTTACTCTCCTTCTATTTCTCGCTGTTTAAATATCTTTTCCTGATAATTGGATCTCCGGTATTTTCCTATTTAAGTGAAAAAACAGAAGCCATCATTGAAGGTAAGACTTACGATTTTTCCATGGCGCAACTATGGAAAGACATGCAAAGAGGTATCAAGCTTTCGGCTAGAAACGCACTTTGGCAAACCGTGTACGTGATTTCGCTGATCATCCTTAGCCTAATACCGCTGGTAGGATGGATCACGCCCGTTATTTTACTTTTTATTGAGTGCTACTACTATGGTTTCTCAATGCTCGATTACAGCTGCGAACGCCATCAGCTTTCGGCTTCAAAAAGTGTGGAGTTCATTGGCAAACACAAAGGCTTGGCGATCGGAAACGGAATGGTGTTTTACTTGATGCATCTTGTACCTTTTGTGGGTTGGCTACTAGCTCCTGCTTATGCCGTAATTGCCGCCACTATTAGCCTTTATCATTGGGAAGAACAAACCTAAACTTATCAACGTGAGTGCAACGCTTTATCTCATTCCATCTTTGCTTTCAGAAAACGGAGTAGAAAGTATTCCGCCTTCAATCAAAAACACAGTGGAGAAGTGTCAGGTTTTTTATGTAGAAAACGAACGTACGGCACGTCGTTTCCTGAAAAAAATCTGGAAGGAAATGAATATCGACAGTTACGAATGGGTACTCGCCAATAAGGAAACCATCGCCACTCATGAATTGATCAAACAATTTCAACAACACATTAAAGAAGGAAAACAGATTGGAGTGCTTAGTGAGGCCGGATGCCCCGGCATTGCAGATCCGGGACAAGTGTTAGTAGAAAAAGCCCACCAGTGGGGAGCCAAAGTGGTTCCATTGGTAGGACCCAGTTCTATTTTATTGGCTTTAATGGCCAGCGGATTGAATGGCCAACAGTTTACCTTTCATGGTTATTTGCCTATTGATCCAAAAGAAAGAGAAAAAGCAATTCGTGATTTAGAAATGCAGTCGGCCAAGTCAACCGGCACCCAACTCTTTATTGAAACTCCTTATCGAAACAATGCGTTATTCGATACGCTTGTTAAAACACTCAGGCCTACTACAAAGCTTTGTGTTGCAGCAAACATTACCGACACAAACGAATTCATTCAAACCCACACAGTAAAAGACTGGGCACAAAAAAGACCGGAACTGCACAAGCAGCCGGCCTTGTTTTTATTTCAAGCATAGCCGAATCTAGTTTCCGGCCTTCTCTACTTTGTAAACAAAATAACGGGTATCGCCCCAGAAAGATACTTTCCAAATCTTTTCTTTGTAGTATACTTTTACTTTATAACCCAGAGCAATTGCTGAATCAATTTGCTTTCTGGCTGTAGTATCATTTTCACGAACGGAAAAATCCCACAAGCGAGTTGCTACCCCTGTTCCTGTGCCATTATCGTCTGAAGGCGCTAAAAAACCTTGATCCAATTGACCTTCCCAGGTTTTAAACAGATAGCCTTTGTGACTTAGCTTGATCACTTGTCCTACGCGATAGCCATCGCTATAGTTCCAATAATAAGCCATCAGAACAATTACCATAAAAACCAGTGCAATGATACCGCCTACCCAAAGAATGATTTTTCTTACCATAGTATTGGTTTGAATAAGGTTTATTTATGAGTCTTACAATCCGTATTTATCGATCAAATAAATAAGTGCGGCCATGTTAACAGCACCCAATTCCAATTCACGTTTGTTTACGTTTTCGAACACATCGCTTTTAGCGTGGTGAATGTCGAAATAACGTTGTGAATCAGGAACAAAGCCGGCCAGAGGAGTACCTAGCGCACCCTTCAATGGACCGATATCGGCTCCGCCACCACCATTTGTCAATTCAAATACACCATAGGGCTTGAACAAATCGGCCCATGTTTGCACTTTTTGCAATTGAGATGGATTGGCCAATGAAAAACCGAAGCCACGTGGGGTAAATCCACCTGCGTCGCTCTCCAAGGCAAAAATGTGTTTCTCACCTTTTTCTTTTGCTTCCTTTGCATAGGCTGTTCCACCACGCAATCCATTCTCTTCATTGGCAAAAAGAACAATGCGAATGGTGTTTTTGGGTTTGTATCCGATGGCTTTTAATACGCGTAATACTTCTATAGAATGAACACAACCGGCCCCATCATCGTGTGCTCCTTCAGCCGGATCCCAACTATCGAGGTGACCACCAATAGTGATGATTTGTTCCGGGTGTTCAGTTCCAATTAATTCACCAATTACATTATGGCCCTTTTCGTCGGGTAACATTTGTGCATTCGTTTTCAAAAAGCCACTTACTTTTTTGTTAGCAGCTAATGCGGCGGCAAGTTTATCTGCATCTTCTAATCCAACTGCAGCCGCCGGAATTTTCGAATAGGATGTATCATAATTCATCGCTCCGGTGTGTGGGTGGTTATCGGTAGAATGACTCATAGAGCGCACCAAAACTGCGAGTGCACCATATTTAGCGGCTCTACTAGCGCCGGTACCACGATAGCGACTTGCATCGCCATAGCTTTGAAATGTTTTTACAAATTTGGAATTGAACTTGTAGTTATAGAATACAATTTTGCCTTTGATTTCATCTTTCCTTTTTTCTAATTCTTCGAAAGAATTTATAAGGATGATAGGAGCGCTCACGCCTTTGGGCCCCGACCCCATTGAATTTCCGAGTGCCAAAACGTTTAAGGCAATCTTCTTTCCATCAATCAAATAGTAAGCTTCTTCTTTCGCACCCCTTACCCAATGAGGTACCATACATTCTTGCAACCAAACCTTATCGGCTCCGGCAGCTTGCAGCGCTTTTACGCCCCAAGACTCTGCTTTTAGCATTTGAGGGGAACCGGCTACACGTCCTCCCACTGTTTTACATAAAACGCGGAGGTTTTCATAAGCTTTTCCATTCACTAAAATTTCATCAGCTATGTTTCTAATCATCAGCGAATCATCGCTTTGAGCCATGGCCGATCCGGCCAGTAATGCAAGAACAGGTGTAAACAATTTTCGAAGCATGGGTGTTAATTTGGCTTAAAGGTAATCAATTTGGCCGCTCATTTTCCCGGAACGGTAAACCCCGGTTCAAAAAATAAGGCTACCTTCGAAAACTTAATTGTTAGCGTATATGAGAATTGGCATTGTTTGCTATCCAACTTTTGGCGGTAGTGGTGTTTTGGCAACGGAATTAGGAAAGGCATTGGCCGACAAAGGACATCAAGTGCATTTTATTACCTATCAGCAACCCGTTCGATTGAGCGAGTTCAATGCAAATATTTATTATCACGAAGTATTGGTGCCTACTTATCCATTGTTCGACTATCCCCCTTACGAAACTGCCTTAGCAAGCACCATGGTTGATGTAATTGTAAACAACAACCTCGATTTACTGCATGTTCACTATGCCGTTCCGCACGCTTCAGCAGGCTATATGGCCAAAATGATATTGGCAAAACAAGGCAAACACATACCCGTTATCACAACTCTTCACGGTACCGATATTACACTAGTAGGAAAGGACAAGACTTTCGCACCGGTGGTTACCTTTTCCATCAACGAATCAGATGCCATTACAGCGGTATCTGAAAACTTGAGAGATGAAACTTATAAGAATTTCGTGGTTGAAAAAGAAATTCAAGTAATTCAGAACTTCGTAGATTTTAAACGTTTCCGTAAAAAACCAATTGATGCGTTCAGACGAGTAATTGCTCCAAACGGGGAAAAGATCGTGATGCATGCATCTAACTTCAGAAAAATAAAAAGAGTAGG
>DGDD01000031.1 GCA_002385265.1 Chitinophagaceae bacterium UBA3961 | reverse complement strand
AAAAGCCAAATTAACTAACTCAATCGAACTTTCGAATGCCATCGGCTACAAAAAATATGCATGGAAATCACTTTCAACATTGGCTGATATCTCATTTGAAGAAAACAAGAACCAACAAGGATTGGATTATTTGGGTAAGTCAATTTTGGAGATTGAACAGATCAAGAGTAAGTTGACCGGAAAAGATGCAACCAAAATATTCGCCAGTGATGAAAGTATTGTAGAACTATACCAGAAGATGATTTTCTACTTGAAAAAACAAGGGAAGGTTCAAGAAGCATTGGTTTATATGGAAAAAGCCAACGCCGAGAATATCAATATTCGATTAAAAGCAGAGGAAGCGAAATACGATGATGCTGCAACAGCCGCAGCAGCCGCAAAGGAGAAAGAATTGCGCAAACAACAAGCTTATTATGACGCAGCTATTGCTAAGGAAAGGTCGAAAGCCGACAACCTTCAGCACAAAGAACAATTAGCTCAATTGGAACAAATGCGTTCAGTGGCTGCAGAGCAATACCAAGCTTATGTAACCGATTTGAAAGTAAAGTATCCCAATTTGCAAGCATTCAAAAAAGTGGATCCGGCGCAATTCATGGCCGAACGGGAGGATATTCCTGAAGATGTTGCCGTGGTAAGTTACTTGGTAACAGATCAAGAACTCAGTGTGTTTGTTGTGAGTACAGATACCATTTTTGTAAAAGATATTCCATTAGATCGTAACAAATTACAAGCGAAAATCCGCCGCTTTTATGAAGTTCAGGCGAAGTCAACAAAAAGTTCTAATGATGTTCGAGGTGGTAAGGTAAGTGCCGGTGCCAATACGGTTGCACCTCCTGCACCCGGGGAAAAAGATGCTTTGGCAGCTGAGTTGTACAGTGTATTGATCGGGCCCTTGATGCAAGATTTGAAATCAAAAGAGCGCATCGCCATCGTACCAAGTGGATTCTTGTGTTTTGTTCCTTTCGACGCATTACTGGCGTCTAATGATAATGGTAAGAAGACCTATTTCGGGGAGATGAAACAGTTGTTTTATGTGAATAAATTTTCAACCATTACAAGCGGAAAGTCGAAGCCCATCAACACATTTAAAGTATTAGCAGTTGGAAATGCCGATAAATCATTACCGCAGGCGGAAGAAGAAGTAAAGGGCTTGCAGTCGAAGATGCCTCAAACTGTAATTTATGTTCGTGAAGATGCCACCAAGAAAAATGTATTGGGCAATAAAGATGGGTTTAATATTCTCCACCTTGCTACTCATGGAATATTAGACTATGCAAATGCCGATAATTCTTACTTGGTTTTAGCACCGGATCCCACCGCTAAAGACGATGGGAAACTGACCATTGCTCAAATCATGTCGATGACCGACATCAATCGTTTTCGATTGGTAACACTATCAGCCTGTGAAACAGCGGTGATCCGTGAAGTAGCAGAAGGATGGCCTATCAGCACGGCCTCAGCCTTTATTGAAATGGGCGTTCCCACTGTAATTGCTACGCTGTGGCAGGTTGATGATAAAGCAACTCGAATGTTGGTGGATCGTTTTTATGAGAATTTGAAAACAATGGATAAAGTGAAGGCATTGCAGGAGGCGCAAATTTATCTTAAGAATCAACCCGGTTACGAAGATCCTTACTATTGGGCTCCGTTTCAGTTGTTGGGATTGTGGAAGTAGGGATTGGGTGTTGGGCATTAGGCTTTAGGTTGTTAGGTATTAGGCTTCACCGCAGAGAACGCCAAGAACGCAAAGAAGTCGCAGAGAATTTCCTTGCTCTTTTGTATTGTTTTTTCCTACAGCGGCGCAGCTAAAACGCAGCGCTAGCAGTTTCTCTGTATTTCCTCTTTCCTCGTCTCCTCCATCCTCCCTCTTTTACCCCGGCTGTTCAATTATTAATTATTACTTATTAATTATTAATTACCCCGGCTGTTCAATTCTTAATTCTTAATTCTTAACTCTTAATTCTTAATTATCTCCCTCTTCCTACCTTTGCCCCATGAAAATCATCGACATTGTTCAAGAACTAGAAGCGAAAGCGCCTCCGATGTATCAGGAGTCGTATGATAACAGTGGATTGCTCACCGGAAATTACGATTGGGATTGTACCGGTGTACTTTGTACACTCGATGTTACAGAAGCTGTAATGGAAGAAGCCCTTTCAAAAAACATCAATTTAATTGTGGCGCATCACCCACTTATTTTTAAAGGGTTGAAGCGATTGACAGGTGCAAACTATGTTGAACGATTGTTGATCAAAGCAATCGAAAACAAATTGGCGATTTATGCCATTCACACCAATTTAGATAATGTTATTGAAGGCGTTAACGCAACCATTGCGAATAAACTTGGATTGGTGGAACGTTCAGTTTTAGATCCGAAGCCCAATTCAGTACGTAAACTATCGGTCTATGTACCTCAAACTCATGTTGGTGCTGTTCAAGATGCTTTGTTTGCAGCCGGTGCGGGTTCCATTGGTAATTATACCGAGTGTAGTTTCTTCGCTGCCGGTTCAGGAACCTTTAAAGCCGGGCAAGGTGCACAACCTTATGTTGGGTCCGTTGGATCACGACATGTAGAAGCGGAGGTGAAATTGGAAACGGTATACGAAGTGGGCAACGAACGATCCGTTTTGGCGGCTTTGAAGATATCTCACCCGTATGAGGAAATCGCTTACGACCTTTATCAATTAGAAAATGCTTATTCCAAAATTGGGTCAGGAATTGTCGGAAAACTACCCAAACCGGTGAATTCCGCAGATTTTTTGCAAGTTTTGAAGAATCAGTTTGGATTGACACTTATTCGTCATACCCAATTGCTTCCGGGTACGGTGCAGAAAGTAGCCGTTTGTGGGGGTGCTGGTAGTTTCTTGATTAACAAGGCATTAGCGGTGAAGGCCGACGTTTTTGTAACCGCCGACTTAAAATATCACGAGTTTTTTGAAGCCGACGGGCGGATGCTTTTATGCGATATTGGCCATTTTGAGAGCGAACAGTTTACAAGAGATTGGCTAACTGATGTTTTGCAGCAAAAATTTCCTAACTTTGCCGTCCTTAAATCGGTTCAAAACACTAACCCGGTTTATTATTATTTCTAACTATGAGTACAGTAAAAGAATACTCCGTAGAAGAAAAACTCTCTTCGGTAGTCGCACTCCAAAAAATCGAATCTAAAATTGATGAGATTCAAATTCTGAAAGGCGAACTTCCAATGGAAGTGAGTGATCTCGAAGACGAGATCCAGGGTTTGCATGCTCGTCAAACTCGTATTGAGGAAGAAATCAACGGTATTCAAGAGTTCATTGCTCAAAAGAAAAATTTGATCAAAGAAGCTGAAGCACTGGTAAAAAAATACGAAAAGCAAAGCGAGAATGTAAAGAACAGTCGCGAGTTTGAAGCCATCAATAAAGAAATGGAAATGCAACAGCTGGAAATGAAACTGGCTGAAAAGCATATCAAAGACGCGAATGAAGAAATTGCTGACAAAGTAGTAGTACTTGAAAAAGCAAAGAAAAACCTTGCTGTAAAAGAAGGTGTTCTCGGTACAAAGAAAGGAGAACTCGAAAAAATCATCGCTTCTACTGAAAAAGAAGAAAAGCACTTCGCCGAGCTTTCTGCTGAAGCAAGCAAGAAAGTAGACGAGCGTTTGTTGACTTCTTTCAACCGCATCCGCAAAAACTACCGCAATGGCTTGGCTGTTGTTCCGGTTGAGCGTGATTCTTGTGGTGGTTGCTTTAATGCTATCCCTCCTCAACGTCAAAGCGAAATCCGTCAACGCAAAAAGATCATCGTTTGCGAAAACTGTGGTCGTGTATTGGTTGACCGCGATTTGTTCGACAGCGTTGAAGTAAAATAACCGAAAAGCTGACTATCTATCTATAGAGCCGGTGCACTTGCACCGGCTTTTTTTATACTGCTGCGGTTCCAATTCTTAGGCAGTCAATTCGCGCCCCTTCCTAAACTTCCTCACCTTTGTGGTCAAAAATACCCCCCAGAGGGTATTCCCTCACTTCTCTTCTACCAATAGATTTGAAGCAAATTATTAGCTCTATGCGCAAACCTGTTAACCCCTTCCTAGGCGTCTTATGCCTCGCCTTGCTCACTCTTTTCTCCAATCAAGTTTCCGCTCAAATGGAAGTATTGGAAAAAGATCATGAAATTTCAAGAAAAGCCCGAAAAGGCTATCTCGGACAAATTGTTGTTGACGATGCCAATCAACAATTTGATCTCATTTATGTGTTGAAATCAACAAACTCTAAAGTAATTGTAGAGCATTATTTCTACGATGCAAACCTCAACCTAATAAAGAAAGAAAAAGAAGAAGACGAAATTGAAAAAGTAAAGAAGAAATACAAGTGGTTCAAGTTCAAAGGGGAGACCTATGAAACCAAGAGCCTCTATGTTCGTACGAATTTAAAAGGCGAAATGGTATTCCGTGAGAAAATCATTCGCTACAAATGGAGCTGGCTTCGCGGGGGTTATGCAAAAAGAGTCATCATGGGGAATAAAGTAAAACCCAAAGATGAAAGTACCGGTAACCGTTATATGTTCCGTGGTGGCTTCTACGAAAACGATCCGGAAGGCTATATCAATGTGGTAGCAGGAGTGAAAGATGGCAGAGATATGATCAAATCTTACCTCAATTATCAAATCATTCAAGCCGACGGTAATGTAAACATCACTAAAAAAGTAGACATCAATTTTGAAACGGCAAAAGCTCCCATTCTATCTACTCCATTAGAAGACGAAGATCCTGAAACCCTCGACGACAAGCCCCGCGATTGGGTGGTGGTATTTGCTCCTTTTGGTGGTGCCGGATTTGGTAAAGTAGAAGGGGATCCCAAAACCTATACTTTTTGCCGATTTACCAGTACCGGAGATCTAGTAGAAAAATATGATTTCACAGTGCCTGTTGCAGGTTGGAGATTACTTGGAGCTTTCCAAAAAGACGGAGAAGTGTATTTGTATGGTCCCGGTATCGATAAGAATAAAAACAGCAATGAAATTTTCAAGGGTCCATTTATTGAAAATACGTCGAACGATGACCCTGATGAAAAAGGTGGGTTGCTTGGCGGATTCAAAGGAATTGGCGGTGAAGCTACTCAAGTTACACAAGAACAAATTGACGCACGCTTGGATGAAATGAAATACTCTAACTTCCAAGTGGGAAAATTATCAAAAGGCAAACTTGAATTCATTGATGCCCCAAGCATTGACGACATCAATAAGAAAAACATCAAACCCGAAGGACAAAAGCGTGAAGTAGAGTTCGACGGAAAACGTTTCATCACTACCGGTATCGGAATCCTTTCTAACCATCATGTATTTGTACATGGACAAGACTTTAAGCTTGATCGCATTGGCGGCAACAAAGGTTCCAGACTTTACAAAGGATTGTTCATGCTTCAATTTGGAGCAGACGGTAAGTTCATAGGAAACTATGGTGTAGAGTTGGATCGTAAAAAAGGATTGGGAATGTTCAGTAGTGGATTGACCCCCGATCAGTTTCCGGCCAATTCGGATGTGTACGAATCTCCTGATGGAAAGAAGATCTATTGGATGATCACCATGTGTAAGGCCATCGATAAAGATACCGATATCGATACCGACTACAACTT